>NZ_DBDF01000108.1:9415-27018 GCF_002293435.1 Bacteroides sp. UBA939
ATAGCATAAACTAATTATGAACAGCTACTAAACAGTCTGTTTCTCCGATTATTGAAAAGATATTCTTAAATCATTGTGTATAATATCAGAGTAAGAATACGGATAATTATTCCCCATGCTTTTATTATATTCTGCAATATAAAGATAGTATTTCTTCATAGCCTGATCTTCTCTCTTTAATTTATGGCAAGCATTCAGCATATACCATAAAGCCATATCATTCAATGGATCAACTTTCAGCCAGATTTCTGCCAACTGAATGGCTTGCTCATAAGTCGCTTTTGCATATAAATTATTCATCTCGATCATGAGCATTTTATGCAGTTCATCTTCTTGTTCGCTTTTAAAAGTGTCAAACATAGAATCATCTACTGACTTCAGGAACTTACCTCTCGACAATATTCCTATTAACACTTGGCTCACTTCCTGAGATGCATTGCTCTGTCGCATTCTGTCTATCTGCTCTAGAAATCTCTGATAATCACAATAAAAATTATCTAATAGTTTAATAGAGTAGCGACTGTTGGCATAAATCAATTCAATGCCTTCCAGATCATCTAATATCTTTCTCAATCTGTTGATAGTGACCCCTTTCAGATTCTTAGCACTGCTTAAATCTTTCTCCGGCCACAACAATCCGTAAATATAACTCGAAGTGATGCCTTCCTTATCACCTATCGTATTCAGGAAAGTAAGTAAGAAAAGCTGTTTTATTTTAGAACTAAACAAGTAGGTTATATCTCTTCCCTTCTTATCCAATATGGTAAATTCACCAAATAAATACAAAGCATTTGCCCGTGAGGTTCTTTCCTCGTCAAGCGGAGTATGTGCTTTATATCTGATTACTTTGGAAATTGGTTGTTTGACTTTTCTACTTTTCAGATAGTACCCTATACCTATAAACAGCACAAGGGCTGCAACTCCTCCAATAGCAGCAAAATACCATGAAAGATTCTGTTCTGTAGAATACAAAAACAAAGCATCCTTTGCAATAGCTGGTGCCGACAAAGAATAGAACTGAGTAACGGAAGACTCTCCGCCATGTTCATCAAACTCCTGCGTGCAACAATAAAGTTCCTTGGTATCCTTATTATAGTAAAGGTTCGCATTTGATAAAATAGCCTTTGAGTCCATAGGAATCGAATTTCCCAAAACCTCATAAGAATCATTTTGCAGGGAAAATTTATAGAGCTGCAAATAAGAAGAAGCTTCCTGCATAGGGTAACACAGCGTGTAGAAAGCTGTTTTATCATCAGATAAAATAAGATTCCTTACCGGAACAATCTGAATACCAGTATAAGAGTAATCCCTCACTTTCTTTACCGTCGAATCTTGTAGATTGATTTTATAAAGATCATAATAATAGATCTTTCCCAAACTCTGATCTCCGCTGCTATTTCCGGTTCCTCCGAACAGGAACAACTCATCGGGATTCAATGCTCCCATAGAAGAGAAGAAGCGGGGAGCAACAAAATCCCCCTTTAACTTGACAGTATTCCAGGTCTTCTGATTCAGATCATATACCTCCAGCGTATTGGTATATTTACGTAAACCGAAACCTCCAAAAATATAGAATTTATTCTGAATCGTATCCAAATAAGAAGAGTGATGATGCCGTTGTGAGGATAAGAACTTGGTATCTACCTTGTTCGTCTCTCCCGTAAGTATATTCAAAGAGCAAATTGTACAGGAATCCATGCGATTATCCACCTCATAAATATAAGCAGAATGTGTATCCGGGTGAAGGAAATTCGTTCCCAAATACATTTTCATAGGGAAAGGTTCATGTTTGTATCCCTCCCATTTGCTCCGGCGTATATCCAAAGTGTAAAGGGAATCACTGTTGAAATAAACAAAATTGCCGGACTGGGCATCATAATTATAGCCTGCTGTTGTTTCAGATGACTGTGAATGGAGCAAGTTCCAATAGTAAAACCTATTAATCAGCCAAACAGGATTAATCGCTTTTCCTCTTACTTTCCCCTGATTATCATGAACAAGGGTGCCTGCATTCTCATTTAAAGGGAATTCTATCTGTTGATAAGTATCAGAAACGACCAGATTCCGGATAGCAAAAGAAGGTATCTCCTCAGAGAACCTGCTACTTCCGAACATTATGGAAGGAGTCATTTCTTTGGGAAGTCCTAACTTTCCAGCATGATATTTGCGTTTGTTGATAGTCAGGCATACTGAATCATCTTTAAGGGAAAAGAAGATTTTTATGGGTATCCAACGCCTGGGACCAAGATTCTTATTGCATAAAGTGTCTGCAACCAGGCATTCTTTTGTTTCAATGTTGAATTTCAGATAGCTACGCTCATTATTATCATAGGAAAAAACAAAACTGTAAATATCGGAATTCTCATTCTTAGAATCTTTCAGCCGGAATATATAACCAAAAGAGCCATAGTCGTGAATAGCCAGATCATAAGCTATAGTAAAGTCATGTTTAAAGGTCAGAGGATTTTCATCGAAAACAGAATAACTTGTTTTTTGTATGGTTTCAGATTCGTATGTACTAAATTCAATACCTTGAGCATTGCCTCGCAGGCATAAAAAACTAAATAATACTATGAAACATACTATACACCTCATTCTCATTTCTTAGTCATGATTAATCAGACAAATATATAATATAAAAACCGAACTTATGAAACATAAGCCCGGTTTTAACAAAAATGTATTTTCAATTTTAGTTCGCCATTTCAGAAATGAACTTGATGCGCACCAAACGTACTTCTTCTTCGGTGAAGTCATCACCAAGTTCATCAAGTGCGTCATCAATCTTGTCGGTAACGGATTCCTTGAAATAATCATAGATATCGAGCATGTGGTCTTCATCCATTATTTCGTCCAGGAAGTAGTCGATGTTCAACTTCGTACCGGAGTAAACGATTGCTTCGATTTCGTCCAGCAAGTCACCGAATTCTATTCCTTTGGATAGTGCGATATCGTCCAAAGCCACCTTACGGTCAATTGATTGGATAATGGATACTTTCAGTTTGGACTTATTGGCGACTGTACGGACACGCAGGTCTTCAGGGCGTTCAATCTCATTCTCTTCGCAATGGCGCTTGATGAGCTTACAGAATTCTTCACCATAACGCTTCGCTTTGCCTGCGCCTACGCCCGGAATATTCTGCAATTCATCCTGTGTCACCGGATAAATAGTAGCCATAGCTTCCAGTGAAGGATCCTGGAAGATTACATAAGGAGGAACTTCCAGCTTCTTGGAGAGCTTCTTACGCAAATCCTTCAGCATGGAGAAGAGTGCCGGGTCTACAGCACAAGAGCCAGTACCCCGCGCCGGTGCTTCGTCTTCCGTTTCTTCAAAATCATTATCTTCCGTGATTTTGAATGACTTGGGATGTTTGAGGAACTTTTCACCTTCAGCTGTAACTTTCAGCAGTCCGTAGTTTTCCACATCCTTGCTCAGATAGCCGGCAATGAGCGCCTGACGGATAACGGCATTCCAGGTTTTATCTTCTTCTCCCATTCCGGAGCCGAATGCATCCAGATCTTCATGCAGATGTGCCTGTACTTCAGTAGTTTCGCGTCCTTGTATAAAATCAATAATATAGTCTGCTTTAAAATTTTCTTTCACCGCGAGAATAGCTTCAATCACGGTACACAATAACTCTTGGGCTTCCACTTGTTTTTTGGGGTTTAAACAGTTGTCACAATTTCCACAATTTTCTTCCGTGTACTCTTCACCGAAATAGTGCAGCAACGTCTTTCGGCGACAAACGGATGATTCGGCATAAGCAGCGGTTTCCAACAGAAGCTGCTTGCCAATTTCCTGTTCTGCTACAGGTTTGCCTTGCATGAACTTTTCCAGTTTCTGCAAATCCTTATTCGTATAAAAGGTAATACATTGTCCTTCGCCTCCATCTCTTCCGGCGCGTCCGGTTTCCTGATAATATCCTTCCAGACTTTTCGGAATGTCATAATGGATAACGTAGCGTACATCAGGTTTATCAATACCCATACCGAAAGCGATGGTTGCAACAATCACATCAATCTTCTCCATCAAGAAATCATCTTGATTTTGTGTACGGGTGGCAGAGTCCATTCCTGCATGGTATGCACGGGCGTTAATGCTGTTTGCTTGCAGGATTTCAGTAAGTTCCTCAACCTTCTTCCGGCTCAGGCAATAGATAATGCCTGACTTCTCCGGATTGTTTTTGATGAACTTAATGATGTCCTTGTCTACGTTATTGGTTTTAGAACGTACCTCATAGTAGAGGTTCGGACGGTTGAACGATGATTTGAACACCTGCGCTTCCACCATACCCAGATTTTTCTGGATGTCATGTTGCACTTTAGGAGTTGCAGTTGCCGTCAACGCTATTACCGGAGCTTTTCCTATTTCATTGATAATAGGACGAATGCGGCGATATTCCGGCCGGAAGTCATGTCCCCATTCTGAAATACAGTGTGCTTCATCTACAGCATAGAAGGAGATTTTCACTGTTCTCAGAAATTCCACATTTTCGTCTTTCGTCAGCGATTCGGGAGCTACATACAGTAGCTTGGTCTTTCCGCTGGTGATGTCCGCCTTCACCTGGTCTATCGCGCTTTTATTAAGGGAAGAATTGATAAAGTGGGCAATACCATCTTCTTCGCTGAAGTTGCGCATCGCATCAACCTGATTCTTCATCAAGGCAATCAATGGAGAAATCACAATACCCGTGCCTTCCATCAAAAGCGAAGGCAACTGATAACATAGGGATTTCCCTCCACCTGTAGGCATCAACACGAATGTATCGTTACCTGCCAACAAGTTTAGTATGATTGCTTCCTGATTTCCTTTAAACGTGTCAAATCCGAAATACTCCTTCAGTTGGTCTGTCAAATTAATCTTCTTCCCTGCCATGATTCATTAGGTTGTTTTTTGAATGATTGTTTAAACTCCCGGTTAACCTCTCTTTTTGCAAGAGCCCTAACAAAGTTATAAACAACTTCTCAATTTTCAAGCATAATCCAATGAATATTTTTCAATAGAAACAAAAAAAGTCTGTCTTATGTCTCTTTACCTTTTGATTTTAAGCTGTTTGCAGTTTTGCAATGTTTGCTTTTTCCAGTTGATGTTTGGCGTACTCCAAGGTCACAACAAAGTTTTCTTTGTGTTCCGAGGGTATTTCAAACATCGCATCCATCATGATAGTCTCCACAATAGAGCGCAGTCCGCGGGCGCCGAGCTTATACTCTACCGCCTTATCTACAATATATTCGAATACGTTGTCTTCAAACGCGAGCTTCACCTTATCCATCTCAAACAGTTTGATGTATTGCTTGATAATAGAGTTTTTAGGCTCGGTCAGGATGGAGCGCAGAGCATTGCGGTCCAAAGGATTGAGATAAGTCAGCACCGGCAGGCGACCGATGATTTCGGGTATCAGCCCAAATGACTTCAAATCCTGGGGGGCAATGTATTGCATCATGTTATTTTTGTCGATAACTGCAGTATTGCGTACCGCACCGTATCCTACTACATGGGTATTGAGCCGTTGGGCGATTTTCTTTTCAATGCCGTCAAATGCGCCGCCGCAAATGAAAAGGATATTTTTCGTGTTCACCGGAATCATTTTCTGGTCGGGGTGCTTACGTCCGCCCTGAGGAGGGACATTCACTACGGAGCCTTCCAGCAGCTTCAACAATCCTTGTTGCACTCCCTCGCCACTGACGTCACGGGTAATGGAAGGATTATCTCCCTTGCGGGCAATCTTATCAATTTCATCAATGAACACGATGCCTTGTTCGGCTTCGGGAACATTATAGTCCGCTACCTGGAGCAGGCGTGTCAGGATGCTTTCAATGTCTTCGCCCACATAGCCGGCTTCGGTAAGTACCGTGGCGTCTACAATGGTAAAGGGTACGTGAAGCAGTTTGGCTATGGTGCGTGCCAGCAGTGTTTTTCCGGTTCCGGTGCTTCCCACCATGATGATGTTGGACTTTTCAATTTCCACATCATCTCCTCCGTCTTTTTGCAGCAGGCGTTTGTAGTGGTTGTATACCGATACGGAGAGAAAGCGTTTGGCGTCGTCCTGCCCGATAACGTACTGGTCAAGAAACTCTTTTATTTCCAGAGGTTTGGGGAGCTTTTTCAGGTTCAGCTTTTTGGGGTTGACGTTTCTTTTTATGCCTTCCATTGCTTCCTCGGCAATCATGTAGGCCTGGTTAGCGCAGATATCACAGATGTATGCGTTCATTCCTGTAATAAGAATGCCGACTTCATCTTCCAGGCGCCCGCAAAAGCTACACCTATTATTATTATGTTTTGAGTCTGCCATATTTATTTTTTAATCAATACCTCATCTACCATACCGTATTCTTTGGCTTCCTGCGCAGTCATCCAATAGTCGCGGTCGGAGTCTGCCCATACTTTATCAAAAGGTGTATGAGAATGGTCGGCAATGATGGTATAAAGTTCCTTTTTCAGTTTCTGGATTTCGCGGGCTGTGATTTCGATATCCGAAGCCTGCCCTTGTGCGCCTCCCATCGGCTGATGTATCATTACACGGGCATGCGGCAAGGCGGAGCGCTTGCCTTCGGTGCCTGCCACCAGCAGTACTGCAGCCATGCTTGCTGCCATACCGGTACAGATTGTAGCTACATTGCTTGTGATAAACTGCATTGTGTCATAAATACCCAGCCCGGCATATACGGAACCGCCCGGCGAGTTGATATAGATGGAGATATCCCTGCTCTGGTCTACCGAATCCAGATAAAGCAACTGTGCCTGCAGAGTATTGGCTGTATAATCGTCAATTTGGGTACCCAGGAAAATGATGCGGTCCATCATCAAACGGGAAAAGACATCCAACTGGGTTACATTGAGTTGGCGCTCTTCCAGGATGTATGGATTCAAGTAACTTGCCTGTGATTTAATCACACCGTCCAACGCCAAGCCATTCATACCTAAGTGCTTGGTAGCGTATTTTCTAAAATCATCCATAAACTTCTCTTTTTTTAGGTTTAACTGGTTTGCAAAGAAACAAAAAAGAACACAGAGACACAAAAAACACAGAGTTATATAGTGCAAAACTCTGTGTTTCTTAATTATTTTAAACTGTTTTCCGAATAATGAAACTATTACTCGAACATCTTATTGAATTCTTCCGTGGAAACTGTTTTGTTTTCCAACTTAACCTGAGACTTCAAGGCAGCGCCCAACTTCGATTCGATAACGCGGTTTACCAAGCCTTCAACGCTTTCTTTCTTCTTCAGCATTTCTTTTGAGTAGTTCTCCAGGAGTTCATCAGGAATACTCATCATGCCGTATTGCGCAAACTGTGCACGTGTAGCTTCTTTTGCCATAGCGGCTATGTCTTCCTGCTCTACTTTGATATCGTTAGCCTTCACCAACTGTTCCTTAATCAGGTGCCAGGTCAGTTCTTCGATGCTCTTATCGTAGTTGTCTTCAACAAACTTTTCGTCCTTATCCTTATTATTCAGGTGCATGATGCGTTTCAGCAGTGCATCCGGGAATTCCAGCTTGCCTACTTTCTCTATCAACATCTTGCGGACGTCGATCAGGAACTTATAGTCACTGTCGGCTACGAATTGATTGGCAATGCCCTCTTTTACTTTATTGCGGAACTCGTCTTCGGTTGTCACTACGCCTTCGCCAAATACTTGGTCGAAGATTTCCTGATTCAGTTCGCCATCAACAAAGCGTGTGATTTCTTCTATCTGATAACTGAAGTCCGACTTCACTTCAACAGCTTCTTCTTTCTCAATCTTCAGCAAAGAGGCCAGTTCGGCAGCATTACCGTCCCACGCAGTGTAAGGATTGAACACGCATACGTCGTTCACCTTTGCCTTTGCGAAGATAGCTTTCTGCTCGGCATTCTTCATGTAAGACGGCATCATAACAGCGGCTTCTACCTCAATGCCGCTTTCTTTAGTATTACCGTTTTCATCCAGTTCCACAAGCAGGCCTTTCAGCATGTCGTTATCCTGGTACTCATCTACCTGGTCATATTTACCGGCGCGCTGAGTGTATGATTTTACCTGATTGGCGATCATTTCATCCGTAACGTCAATCGTGTAATAGTCTACCTTATCATTGGCGCTCAGTTCTACTGTAAATTCAGGTGTCAGGGCAATGTCGAACAGGAATTCAAATTCATCCATCGTATCAAAGTCGATCTCCGGCTGCTTATCTTCATTTGGTAACGGCTCACCAAGAATGTTCACCTTATTTTCCTGAATATATTTGTACACAGCATCCGAAAGTATTTTGTTTACTTCTTCGGCTATAACAGATTTACCATACATTTTTTTCACCAGGCTTGCCGGTACCATGCCTTGACGGAATCCGGGTATTTGAGCCTTACGGCGTAGGTTCTTCAACGATTTATCAACATTCTCCTGATAATCTGCTTTCTCAAGCTTTACAGTAAGCAGTGCGTTTACCTTATCAATGTTTTGTAATGAAACGTTCATTCTGACAATTATTTATTTGATTTATATTTTGTTCCAATCTCAAATGAGGGGACAAAATTAGTGTTATTCTTCTAATTATCAAAAAAACATAGCTTAATTATTCCTTTCTATCATAGCATAGATGTCAAGTATGAAACAATCCGTAGTAGCAAAAAGACAGTTAAAGTCTCTTTTTGCTAACACACTCTTTTGCAAAAGAAAGGGAAATAGAAACTATTGGTACAACGTTTTGAATAGTTATACAGATATTTCGTATAAATAGCGGCTGGGATATGGGATTTATGCAATAATTGTTTTCTCTTGCGCGAGGCGGATATAGATGGTATACGGACGGGATATATCTGGTGCGCGGACGGGATATATCCGGTGCGCGAACCATATATATATGGTGTGCGAACGGGGTATATCCGGTGTGCGAACCATATATATTCGGTGCAAATGTTGCATAAATCCGGTAGGAATAAGTCATTAAAAGGCCATCTGAAAGAGGGTTTTTCATTTTTTAGAGATGTACAGATTTCGATATCACTCTGTCAATCAGCAAGATACGGATTTTTACTCGCGTATTTCCAATCGTCCTTGCCTTCGGGCGGAAATATCGCATTCTCAGGCGGTTTAAAATACAAAATGACATTGTGAAAGATTGGTTAATTACTACGTAGTAATTGGTCAATTACTTAGTAGTAGTTGGTCAACTACCTATTAGTAGTTAGTCAATTACTACGTAGTAGTTGACTAATTACTTAGTAGTAGTTTATACACTACTGCCAAGTAGATTCAAAAAGCATTTGAAACTGCTTCAAAGAACATTTGAAGCAACTTGAGAGGGTATTTGAGTCAATGCCAGATGAGAATATTCATCTACGAAACTGTTTTCATTTTGCTTTGCATTGTTTTGAGGTTGCTAAGTATCGTCATAATTAGTTCGCATTATAAATGATAAATAAACAGTGCAAACAACTATCGCTAATCACTATTTCATAAAGTCCTTACGGCGAAGCACAAAGCTATTGCTCAAATACTTCTCACGCACAATTTTGTTTTCCGATAACTCCTCCGGCGTTCCCTGAAACAGAATCTTACCTTCGAACAGCAGATAGGCACGGTCGGTAATACTCAGCGTTTCCTGCACATTGTGGTCAGTAATCAGAATACCGATATTCTTATCCTTCAACTTCCACACAATCTGCTGGATATCTTCCACAGCAATCGGGTCAACACCGGCAAAAGGCTCATCGAGCATAATGAATTTCGGGTCGATGGCAAGACAACGGGCTATCTCCGTACGGCGGCGCTCACCACCCGAAAGCTGGTTACCCTTGTTCTTGCGTACCTTTTGCAAACGAAACTCGGCAATCAGGCTTTCCAATTTCTCTTTTTGGTACTCCAAAGGCTTGTCAGTCATCTCAAGCACAGACGTAATGTTATCCTCCACGCTCATCTGACGGAATACGGATGCTTCCTGCGCCAGATATCCGATACCTGTTTGCGCACGTTTATATACCGGATATTTCGTAATATCCAGGTCGTTCAGGAAGATACTTCCCTCATTCGGAGTTATCAGCCCTACGGTCATATAGAACGAAGTAGTCTTACCGGCGCCATTCGGCCCCAACAATCCCACAATTTCACCTTGCTTCACATCAATGGAAACATGGCTTACCACCGTTCGCTTTCCGTACTTCTTTACCAAATCTTCTGTACGAAGCACCATTTTACTTTCTTCCATATTTTCAGCCTTTCCGAACAGAATAACATAGGCACACACAAACTTCTCTATTCCTCCTTCTTATCCGTTTCTCCCTTTATCTTCCTTTCACAGTCTGCTTAATCTTCCTCAACCTCATTTAAGAGTTATTCTTGAGGATATCTTTGCTTTTATCAAGGAACATAGCGGGCTACGTAACTCTGTGCCTCTGTATTCAACATTTATCTGCCGCAAATGTAGTAAAAATAAGCTGAATGATGTACATTTGCAGACAAATACTTACGGATCATGATTAAAGCACTTAAAACTGTCGGAAGATACATCATCCTGATGGGGCGTACTTTCGCCCGTCCGGAGCGTATGCGCATGTTTTTCCGGCAATACTTCAAAGAAATGGGGCAGCTTGGCGTGAACTCCATCGGCATCGTATTGCTGATATCGTTCTTCATAGGCGCCGTTATCACCATACAAATCAAGCTGAATATTGAAAGCCCCTTCATGCCGCGTTGGGTGGTAGGATATGTAACCCGTGAAATTATGCTGTTGGAATTTTCCTCTTCCATAATGTGTCTGATACTGGCAGGAAAAGCCGGTTCGAATATTGCATCCGAACTGGGAACCATGAGAGTGACGCAGCAAATCGACGCACTCGAAATCATGGGTGTAAATTCTGCCAACTACCTGATACTTCCCAAAATCACTGCGATGGTTACTACCATACCATTCTTAGTGACATTCAGTACCTTTGCCGGCATCATCGGCGCCTTTGCCAGTTGTTGGTTTGGCGGTATCATGACGGCGGTGGACTTGGAATATGGTCTTCAGTACATGTTTGTGGAATGGTTCATCTGGTGCGGCATCATCAAATCGCTGTTCTTCGCCTTTATCATCGCCAGCGTATCAGCCTTTTTCGGCTATACCGTCGAAGGCGGCTCCATAGAGGTAGGCAAAGCCTCTACGGACTCTGTAGTATGCAGCAGCGCACTGATCTTGTTTGCCGATTTAATCTTAACTAAACTATTAATGGGATGATTGAACTGAAAGGACTTTGGAAATCATTTGAAGGCAAGGATGTACTGAAAGACATCAACACCACTTTCGAGAACGGAAAAACCAACCTCATTATCGGGCAAAGCGGTTCGGGAAAAACGGTACTGATGAAATGTATCGTCGGGCTACTGAAGCCTGAACGGGGCGAACTGTTATACGATAACCGTAATTTTCTTGCTATGGGCAAGAAAGAGAAGAAAGCATTGCGCCGGGAGATGGGAATGATTTTCCAAAGCGCAGCATTGTTTGATTCCATGACGGTGCTGGATAACGTCATGTTCCCGTTGAATATGTTCAGTAACGACACGCTACGTAGCCGTACCCAGCGTGCCATGTTCTGCCTGGAGCGTGTAAACCTGACAGAAGCAAAAGATAAATTTCCCGGTGAAATAAGCGGAGGTATGCAGAAGCGTGTAGCCATCGCCCGCGCCATCGCTCTGAACCCGAAGTACTTATTCTGCGACGAACCTAACTCCGGACTGGATCCCAAAACATCACTCATCATCGACGAACTGATTCATGATATTACTCATGAATACAACATGACGACCCTCATCAACACCCACGACATGAACTCCGTGATGGGCATCGGGGAAGAAATCATCTATATCCACGAAGGGCATAAGGAATGGGAAGGCAGCAAGGATGATATCTTCACCTCCAGCAATAAGAAGTTGAATGACTTTATCTTCGCATCCGATTTGTTCCGCAAAGTGAAAGAGGTAGAAGTCCAGAACCTGGAAGGATAAAGAAAATCTTTATTTCTGACGTATATAGATATTAATCGGAGTTCCTGTCAGATTCCACTTCTCACGCATCTTGTTCTCCAGAAAACGCTTATACGGTTCCTTCACATACTGAGGCAGATTGGCGAAGTACACAAAAGAAGGCACTTTTGTATTGGGCAACTGCGTGATATACTTAATCTTGATATATTTACCTTTGATGGCAGGAGGCGGATATGCCTCTATCAACGGAAGCATCTCTTCGTTTAAACGAGCCGTAGGAATACGTGTCATACGGTTTTCATATACACTGCGAGCTTCTTCCAAAACCTTAAGAATACGTTGCTTGGTCAATGCCGAAGCAAAAATGATGGGGAAATCAACAAACGGGGCAAAACGTTCGCGGATGGCATTCTCAAAAGTCTTAATCACTTTTACAGACTTATCCTCTACCAAATCCCACTTGTTCACTACCACAACCAGACCTTTCGCATTTTTCTGTATCAGGGAGAAGATATTCAAATCCTGACTTTCAATGCCCCGCGTAGCATCCAGCATAAGAATACATACATCCGAATTCTCAATAGAACGAATAGAACGGATTACAGAGTAATACTCCAAATCCTCATTCACTTTATTCTTCTTACGGATTCCGGCAGTATCTACCAAATAGAAGTCAAATCCAAATTTATTATAGCGGGTATAGATAGAATCACGGGTTGTCCCTGCAATCTCGGTCACAATATTACGGTCTTCACCGATAAAGGAGTTCACGATAGAAGACTTCCCGGCATTCGGGCGCCCTACTACGGCAAAGCGGGGAATGTCTTCATCCAATATCTCATCAGTCTCTTTCCTGAAAGTGCCGACAATCAAATCCATCATATCGCCGGTTCCACTACCGGTCATGGCCGAAACGCAATAAGGGTCACCCAGCCCTAAAGAATAAAACTCAGGTGCATTGTATTGCAGCTCTCCGTTATCGGTCTTATTGGCAATCAATAATACAGGCTTCTTGGTACGGCGCAAGATAGCTGCTACTTGCATGTCAAGGTCAGTCACTCCGGTCATTACATCGACCACAAACAGGATGACATCCGCTTCGTCTACAGCCACTAAAACCTGCTTACGTATTTCTTCTTCAAAAATATCATCTGAATTTACCACCCATCCACCGGTATCTACCACGGAAAACTCTTTTCCCAGCCATTCGGATTTACCATACTGGCGGTCACGCGTTGTTCCGGCTTCTTCGTTCACAATAGCCTGACGTGTTTTAGTCAAGCGGTTAAATAAAGTGGACTTCCCCACATTGGGGCGTCCCACGATTGCAACTAAATTGCCCATAGTTTACTCTCTTTGTTTTTGCGACTATCCCAGTCGTATGAATATTTTCAATCTTGTTGATAGCCAAAGTTACGTAACTCTTTATCCGAGCTACGCCAGTCCTTATCAACTTTCACAAATGTTTCCAGGAAAATAGTTTTTCCAAAAAACCTCTCCAAATCACGGCGCGCTTCGGTAGACACCTTCTTTAGCGCCTTGCCTTGCTTACCGATTATGATTCCCTTTTGCGAATCACGCTCCACATAAATCACAGCATTAATATATATCTTCTTCGCATCTTCTTTAAACTGCTCTACCACTACTTCTACCGAATAGGGTATTTCCTTGTCATAATACAGAAGAATCTTTTCACGGATAATCTCGGTCACAAAGAAGCGTGCCGGCTTGTCCGTCCACTGGTCTTTATCAAAATAAGGAGGTGAATCAGGCAGCAGTTCTTTTATCCGCTTCATCACATAGTCTACATTAAACTTTGTAACGGCAGAGATGGGAATAATTTCCGCATCAGGCAACAAAACCTTCCATGCTTCTACCAATTCCACCAGCTTCTCCTGATTCGACAAGTCTATTTTATTGATAAGCAACAAAACCGGAATAGTCATTTGCGCTACTTTCTCCACAAACTCATTATGCTTATCAGGCGTCTCAACCACATCCGTTACATACAACAAGACGTCCGCATCAGTCAATGCCGAAGTAGAGAAATTCAGCATGGACTCCTGCAATTTATATTGTGGCTTCAAGACACCCGGAGTATCGGAAAACACAATCTGCATATCATCCGTATTATAGATACCCATAATACGGTGACGGGTTGTCTGCGCTTTAAAGGTAGCAATAGAAATCCGTTCGCCAACCAAGGCATTCATCAGTGTAGACTTACCTACGTTCGGATTCCCTACGATGTTCACAAAACCAGCTTTATGTATCACACTTCTGTATTTTAGTTGAGACAAAAAAACGCATCGAATCGAAATAGGATGCGTTTTATCTTATCTTTTAGCAGTAACCGTAGTTACTGTTTTTTCCCGTCATATCCCCACTTCACGTAAACGGCTCCCCAAGTAAAGCCTGCACCGAATGCCGTAAAAATCAGGTTATCTCCTTTTTTTAACTTATCCTCAAAATCCCAGATGCAAAGCGGAAGCGTAGCGGCGCTTGTATTACCGTAATGTTCAATGTTAACCATTACTTTTTCACGAGGAAGTTCCAAACGATTAGCCACTGCATCAATAATACGTAAATTTGCCTGATGGGGAATCACCCAAGTTATACTTTCTTTGGTCAGGTGATTCTTTTCTGCAATGGCAGCACAAGCATCCGACATATTAGATACAGCATATTTAAATACAGTACGACCTTCCTGATAGATAAAGTGCATGTGGTTATCCACCGTAAAATAAGATGGAGGACATACAGAACCTCCCCCTTTCATGTGCAAGAAAGGCAATCCTTTACCATCCGTTCTCAAAATAGCATCTATCACACCTACATCTTCTGTTGTAGGCTCCATCATAAAGGCAGCAGCGCCATCACCAAAAATAGGACAAGTAGCACGCTCTGTGTAATCTACCATTGATGACATTTTATCGGCACCTACTATGATAATCTTTTTGTATCTTCCCGAACGGATAAAATTAGCTCCTGTTTCCAACACATACAGAAAGCCACTACAAGCAGCCTGCAAATCAAAAGCAAAAGCATTCTTCAACCCAAGCTTATCACACAAGATAGAAGCTGTTGAAGGGAAATGATAATCAGCAGTAGAAGTAGCTACAATCACCAAGTCGATATCATCAGGATTGGAATCTGTACGTTGCATCAACTGCTTAGCAGCCTTACGAGCCATGTACGAAGTACCCAACCCTTCTTCATTCAGGATATGTCTCTCCTTTACTCCGATACGGGTCATAATCCACTCATCATTGGTATCCACCATTTTTGATATCTCGTCATTCGTCAAGACATAATCAGGTACATAACCGCCGACTCCTGTAATTACTGCATTTATTTTTTCCATTAATTCTGCGTAGTTAGTAAATAATACCTAAATAAACGGTAATCTAAAAACTTGTATCCAACAAATCTCTTCAGACTCCGGCATTTAAGCATATCTTTTCAGGCTGCAAAATTATACAGCGGCTTCTTTTTCGATAGCAAGCTTACCCCTGTAGTATCCACAAGCGCTACATACGGTATGATATACATGCCATTCACCACAGTTAGGGCAAATAGCCAATGTAGGAGCTACTGCTTTATCATGAGTTCTTCTTTTTGCAGTTCTTGTTTTAGACTGTCTTCTCTTAGGATGTGCCATTTTTCTTAATCTTTAATTGTTATCTAATATTTTCTTTAATTCATTCCAACGCGGGTCTATTTGCGTTTCCTCTTCTTCTCCGGCATTTGGCATATCTTCTGCTTCGCTTTCGACAAACATATCTTCCGCTTCATCATCCGCTTTAGTACGCAAATGCTTATTCAACTTACTGTTCATAGCTTTGTTACACTTTCCGGGAGCATGCACATGCTTCATCGGAATAGACAATGCGATAAACTCATACATGAACCATGCCACATTGATTTCTCCTTCTTCTTCAGGAATCACAATAAGATTGTCACCTTCTTCCGCATATTCATGACCAAACTTCACCATCAATTTATCTGTTGAACTGATAAGTTGTTCCATATCGTCCAAACAGCGGTCGCATGGCACCCATACCATACCATCAGTTTGGAAGTTCAATTCAAAAGCACGAGATGTTTTCTTTACAAGCAATGTGACATTTACTTTGCCTTTTTGCACTTCAGGGGCATCAATGTTAGCAAAGAAAAGGTTATCCAGAACAAACTCATATTTACATGAATCCGCCTGCATACCTTTCAAATCTATTTTGTATTTATCAAACTTTCCCAAGGCTTCTTTTATTTATTTGGGCGACAAAGATACAAATAATTATCCTTATTATACAGTAATTGGCAACGAAATATTCATTTTTTAAGCTCTATTCTAAATATCGTGCCTTTATTTATCTCCGACTGCTTTATAAAAATACGTCCGGAATGATATTCTACTATAATGCGACGTACCAATGAAAGTCCTAATCCCCACCCTCTTTTCTTAGTTGTATAGCCGGGAGTAAAAACTGTTTCAAAATATCGTTTGTCAATTCCCTTTCCTGTATCAGCAACGTCAATATGCCAGTGCTTCGATGTTTCATGCACCGAAATAACCAGATTTCCGACTCCTCCCATTGCATCAATAGCATTTTTACAAAGATTTTCTATCACCCATTCAAATAAGGCTACATTCAAACGTATGGGTGGAAGTGCATCCGGCAATTGGGTTATAATATTCACTTTATCCGAAGCACGATGAGCTATGTAATCTGTCACTCGTATTAACAGGTCTTTCAGATTGGCATCTTCCAATTCCGGAATAGACCCAATCTTGGAAAAACGATTGGCAATCATTTGCAACCGCTCTACATCTTCTGCCATAGCCGGAATCAAATCATCTTGCGGATATTGCATCTTCAATAATTCAACCCAAGCCATCAATGAAGAAATAGGAGTCCCTAACTGGTGGGCTGTCTCTTTGGAAAGCCCTACCCATACTTTATTCTGTTCTGCTTTCTTAGCACTTAAAAGAGCAAAGATGGCTATTAAAACGAAGATAAGCACTACCGCTAACTGAACATAAGGATAAATGGCCAAACGGGTAAGCATCAAAGAAGAGCCGTAACATACATCTAAATAATCTCCGTTTT
The DNA here is from genome assembly GCF_002293435.1 of Bacteroides sp. UBA939. GTDB lineage: Bacteria > Bacteroidota > Bacteroidia > Bacteroidales > Bacteroidaceae > Bacteroides. Next base: position 26,464 of record NZ_DBDF01000108.1, read on the forward strand.
CATTTAGATCCATGCGAATACTATTCCCTTCATATTTAAAACGCTCGACCTTGTCTGTTAAAGCAGTTACCGTATCATTGGACAAGATTTCTATATTCCTGTAAGTCTGTACTTCTCCATTTTGGTCAACTACAACCACCGGAATAGTATGATTAGCGTTCAGTACTTTCAGCACCATTGTTAAGTCCGTATTAGCATCAGCAATCTGCAAATTCTTCATGGCTTCTGCCCATACTTCCATACGCTCCCGTTCTTCTGCCGACAAATCGGTCATTAAAGAATGAGAAACTCCAAGGGAGGCAATAGCTATCACCACGGCAACTAAAACCAACCAGAATTTTACCGGACGCATTTGTTTGATAAATTGCATATAAACAATAATGTTGTAAACTTACTGTATTTAAACGGGAAAAGCAAGCGAATATTATCCGGAAATCAGAGCAGGTATCAGATAACTATTGCTTCTGTTATAAAGGCGAACCCTGCCTTGCCCTGCCATATAGCAATTACACAATATAGCAATCACACACATAGCAATTAAAAAAGCCTCCCGGT
>NZ_DBDF01000239.1:0-822 GCF_002293435.1 Bacteroides sp. UBA939
AGCGGATTGTATAAGAATAAAGAAAGGCGGTTGCTATTGTAGCAACCGCCTTTCTTTATTCTCTTTCCGATAATTAGTCCGCTAATTTTTTATTAACGACAATGTATGTAATCAATCCCAGTATGAGCAATACAGCCGATGTGCCCAAAATGGTGTTGTTATTAACATTACCGGTTAAAGAGCATGCAATCAAAATTACAACTCCTACCAAGACTAATATCAAGCCCAGATTTTTTAATAAGCCTTTCATGTGTATGTATTTTAATAGATTATTATATNNTAACAAGCGAAATTATTTTTGCAAAAAAACTATTATTAGATGTAAATAGTTGGTTTTGCGGGCTTTCCGTATGCTGTTTACGTTCATCCAATGAATGCTTCCTGTCAATCTTTTGTATTAAAAAAAAACTTCCTGAGCACCTCTTGGCTTACTTTCAATTCGTCTACGGTGATACCATGTAATGCTTCCTTCAATGTCTGATTGGCAATCCTGCGTGCCTGTTCTTCCAGTCCTTTCCCATCTTTGGTTAGGTGGATAAGATTAGTCCGGCGGTCTTTCTTGTCGGAAATACGAACGACCAGGTGCTGACGCTCCATGTTGTCAATGAGACGCGTCATGCTGGGTTTATCCTTAAAAGTTGCATTGCACAACTCTTGCTGCGTTACTCCATCTTTTTCCCACAGAAAGATAAGTACCGTCCACTGTTCCGGAGTAATCTCCAAGTCGTTCTGCCGGAAGTTGCGGAACAGCTTCCTGTTGATGGCGGCTGAAACTTTGCCGTTGAGGATAGCAAAGATTAGCCGGATATCAAAGTTGAATTG
>NZ_DBDF01000239.1:973-9131 GCF_002293435.1 Bacteroides sp. UBA939
TAACTCCCGTTTTATCTGATGTTCAGATGAAGGAAGCGGTAGAAAAATTCAAAGGCATTCTTACTGCGGAAGGTGCTGAGATTGTGAATGAAGAGAACTGGGGACTGAAAAAGCTGGCATATCCTATCCAGAAAAAGTCAACAGGTTTCTATCAACTGATTGAATTCAATGCAGAACCTACTGTCATTGATAAGTTGGAAGTTAACTTCCGTCGTGACGAGCGCGTTATTCGTTTCTTGACATTCAAGCAAGACAAATATGCCGCTCAATATGCTGAGAAAAGAAGAGGTCTTAAATCAACTAAAAAGGAGGATTAATCATGGCACAACAAGTTCAATCGGAAATCAGATATTTAACTCCGCCTTCAGTGGATGTTAAGAAGAAAAAATATTGCCGTTTCAAAAAGAGTGGCATCAAGTACATTGATTATAAAGATCCTGAATTCTTGAAGAAATTCTTGAACGAGCAAGGTAAAATCCTTCCACGTCGTATTACCGGTACTTCTTTGAAGTTCCAACGTCGTGTGGCTCAAGCCGTAAAAAGAGCGCGTCACTTGGCATTGCTGCCTTATGTTACTGACATGATGAAATAATAGGAGGAGGAAAGTATGGAAATTATATTGAAAGAAGATGTAGTAAACTTGGGTTATAAGGACGATATTGTAACGGTTAAGTCCGGTTATGGTCGTAACTTTCTCATCCCGACAGGTAAAGCTGTGATTGCTTCGCCTGCTGCAAAGAAAATGTTGGCTGAAGAGTTGAAACAACGTGCTCACAAGCTGGAGAAAATCAAAAAGGATGCTGAAGCATTGGCTGCTAAATTGGAAGGTGTATCTTTGAAGATCGCTACTAAAGTTAGCTCAACCGGTACTATTTTCGGTTCTGTTGGTAACATCCAGATTGCGGAAGAGTTGTCTAAGTTGGGTCACGAAGTTGATCGTAAGATCATTGTTGTAAAAGACACTGTGAAAGAAATTGGTCAATACAAAGCTGTTGTTAAATTGCATAAGGAAGTTTCTGTAGAAATTCCTTTCGAAGTAGTTGCTGAAGAAGCATAATTCTGTAAACTTCATATATGAAAGAGTCCGGTTCCCTTATTAGGGAATCGGACTCTTTTTGGTTCGTTCACTCAAAGTTTCCGGGGTATGAGTTAGATCTCTCCTTTCTTAATACGATTAGAATTTACTTAGTAGTAGTTGCCCAACTACTACTAAGTAATTGCTCAACTACTACTAAGTAGTTGCCCAACTACTACTAAGTAGTTAACCAACTACTACTAAGTAGTTGCCCATCATACCGCGCAAAGCTGAAATAATTAATTGTTTAGGACAAATAATGAGTTATTTATCTGCAATAATACCCCTAATGTTGGCAAATAATAATTTAGTAGTGTACTTACTTGTAGTAAAGTTTCTTTTCTTTTATGCGAACAATTTTTCAGGCGCAGATGATGCGGATCTCTTTTTGTTTTCCTGATGGAATAACATGGCGCAGCATTTAAAAATCCGCGTCATCCGCATTATCCGCATCTAAAAAATTGCTTGCATTGCGAAGCAGCCTGATTGAAGTTTCCGAATGCTAAATTATCATTTAGCCTGAATAACTCATGCTTTAAGAGTTAGAGGAGTTAAAGGGGTTGTCAGTCAGCAAGTTGACTTAAGAGTTAAAGTCGATAGTATTGTTATACGATTCATGGAGTACCGGCTTTAGCTACTTAACTCCTAACGAAGTGATAACTCCTTTAACTACAGTATAAATAATGCAGGTTAGTAGTATTTATGCGGACAATCATAAAAATGATGTACCGGAGATTTCGGGGAGGTCTTTTGAAATATTTTGAGAGGTATAAGCATAAAAAAAGTCTGTCCGTGCTTTCACACGTCAGACTTTCAATTCTCTCAATGTTGTTCTGAATTATTCAGCTACAACTACTGTTACGCTGTCTACTGCTACAGTATCAATTGCTGCTGCAGCTGCGTCTGCTGCTGCTTTTTCAACTGCTGCAATTGAGTCGCTGATGCGGATAGAATCAGCTGCTGCTTTTTCAGCGTCAGCTTGTTTGTTACCACAAGATGCGAAAGATACTGCTACAATAGCTACAGCTACTAAAACTAATTTTTTCATTTTCTTTGCTTTTTAAACGTAATACAATCAATATGCTTTTTAAAACGTTGCAAAGGTATGTACTTTTTTGATTGGTTGTTCTTTATATCCCAACTTTTTTTATGTTTTTTTTGGAGCTTAAGCTCTTTTGCGTACTTTTTATATGTTTTAAAACATGCTAATCTTCTGCAATGCTGTTGTATAAGTATCGTTTGATGCTTCTTTTGGGGGTCTTTTCAAACTCTGTCGGATATAGCTGGATTTGGCTTACCTTCTCATAACCGGCTACACTACTATTCAGATTCTTCAGGTTCTCATTCATAATGGTTTTGATATTCTCCGGTTGATTCAGTCCGAGGGAGTCCAATGCTTCATAATCAGTATAAACCAAAGCCACTAATTTCTTGTTACGTTCAATCACAAGACTTTCCTGTACGAAAGGTAGATTATTGAGGCGAGCTTCAATTTCTTCCGGGAAAATATTCTGACCACTGGAAGTGAGAATCATGGTTTTGATACGTCCACGGATATAAAGATTATTGTTTCTGTCTAAATAGCCTAAGTCTCCTGTACGTAGCCAGCCGTCTTCGGTGAAGACTTCGGCGGTGGCTTCCGGATTCTTGTAATATCCTGCCATTACATTTTCGCCGCGTACCTGGATTTCACCGATGGATGCTCCAGGATTTTCTTTATAAATACGTGCTTCCATGATGTCGAGCACTTTGCCGGAAGAGGTTATAACAAATTCATTCCAGGGAGCGTAACTGATAAGCGGCGCACATTCCGTCATGCCATAACCGATGGTAAACGGGAATCTGATGCGGTGGAAGAACTCCTCTACTTCCGGATTCATGGCGGCGCCACCGATGATTACTTCTTTGAAACGTCCACCCAGCGCATCTATTAGTTTCTTGCGTATTTGTCCATAAATTTGTCCATCAAGAAGAGGTATGCTGAGCGCCCATTTCATTGCCTTTTTATTGATAATAGGCTGGATAACGTTCTTGTAGATTTTCTCGATAACGAGCGGGACGGTGATTATCAGGTTGGGTTTTACTTCTTCAAAGGCTTTCATCAGTATTTTGGGAGAAGGTACTTTACCCAGGAGTGTGACGTGCGTGCCGACGGCAGTGGCTGTCAGAAAGTCGAAAGCGCAACCATAAGCATGTGCCAATGGCAGGAAAGAGAGTACTTTGTCTCCTTTTTTTAGTAGTTCTGTGCGAATGCCAAAGGTGACATTGCCTGCCAGGTTGTTACCGGTTAGCATAACCCCTTTGCTGAATCCGGTAGTGCCGGAAGTATAGTTCAGCAGCATTACTTTATCATTGGAGAGGGTCGTATATTCTATATCTTCCCGGCAGAATCCTTTCGGATAGGCTTCATACATTTCATCTTCCAGATGTTTGAGGAAAAGACTCACCGTTTCACCGTCGCGCTGGTGCAGGCAGCGGAAATCAGAGAGTGAGAACACTGCACGCAGTCCTGTGAGGCGTTCTTCTTCCAGATGTTCCCAAATACTATCACTGGTAAAGAGGAATGTAGATTCTGAATGATTTACGATATGATGCACATCACTCGGGTTGAAATCTTGCAGGATGGGGACTACGATAGCGCCATAAGTGACGGTAGCCATGTATGCGATACACCAACGGGAATTGTTCTTGCCGATGACAGCTATTTTGTCGCCCCGGCGCAGGCTGCAATGCTTGAATAGCAAATGCAATTTTGCTATTTCCTGGGCTACTTGTCCGTAAGTATAACTCTCGTCTTCACCGTAATCGGTGTAGCAGGGAAGATCCCAGTTGTTACGAAAACTCTGTTCGTAGAGCTTGATAAAGTTCTCTTGTATCATTGCACGGATGTTGATGATTTGTGCAAAAGTAGGAAAAATCTAAGAATTATATGTAACTTTGTGCCAGAAATGTGTTTAGACAGTTATGATTGATACCACTATATTTCAAGATAAGACGGCGGTTTACTATACGTTGGGGTGTAAATTGAACTTTTCAGAAACCTCTACTATTGGTAAGGTTTTGCGGGAGGCAGGTGTACGCACGGCGCGTAAAGGAGAGAAGGCTGATATCTGTGTGGTGAACACCTGTTCGGTGACTGAAGTTGCCGATAAGAAATGCCGGCAGGCAATCCATCGTTTGGTGAAGCAGCATCCGGGAGCTTTTGTAGTTGTAACCGGATGTTACGCACAATTGAAACCCGGAGTGGTAGCCGAAATAGAAGGAGTAGATATTGTACTTGGCGCCGAGCAGAAGAAAGATTTGCTTCTGTATCTCGGCAATTTGCAAAAGCATGAATCGGGTGAAGCATATACTTCGGCGTTGAAGGATATACGTTCGTTTGTACCATCATGTTCGCGTGGCGATCGTACCCGTTACTTCCTGAAAGTGCAGGACGGTTGTGATTATTTCTGTTCTTACTGTACCATTCCTTTAGCCCGTGGACGAAGCCGCAACGGGACAATAACTTCCATCGTAGAACAAGCACGCCTCGCCGTAGCCGACGGAGGGAAAGAAATTGTGTTGACCGGGGTCAATATCGGTGACTTCGGTAAAAGCACCAATGAAACTTTCTTTGACCTGGTGAAAGCATTAGACTGTATAGAAGGCGTAGAGCGTTACCGGATTTCCTCAATAGAACCGAATTTGCTGACCGATGAGATTATAGAATTCGTATCCCGTTCACACAGTTTTATGCCTCACTTTCATATCCCGTTGCAATCCGGCAGTGACGAAGTACTGAAATTAATGCGCCGCCGGTATGATACGGAACTTTTCGCATCCAAGGTACGGAAGATAAAAGAGATAATGCCTGATGCCTTTATCGGTGTGGATGTGATTGTAGGCACACGTGGCGAAACGGAAGAATACTTTGAAGAAGCCTACGAATTTATCAAGAGTCTGGATGTGACTCAGCTCCATGTGTTCAGTTATTCCGAACGTCCGGACACGCAGGCCTTGAAGATAGACCATGTGGTAACCCCTGAAGAGAAGCATCGCCGTAGCCAGCGTTTGCTGGAACTGTCGGATGAAAAGACCCGGGCGTTCTATGCCCGCCACATCGGACAAACCATGCCGGTGTTGCTGGAACACTCCAAACCGGGTGCGCCAATACACGGCTTTACAGCCAACTACATCCGGGTAGAAGTTCCTCGTAATGATGAGTTGGATAATCAAGTAGTATCCGTTCTTTTGGGAGACTTTAATGAAGACCGGACGGCGTTGCAGGGAACGTTGTTATTATAATATATAAGGTATACGAAAATGACGCGTGAAGATTCTAAGAAAGTATGAATAAAATAGCAATTGTCATATTGAATTGGAACGGATGCGAAATGCTTCGTTCGTTTCTTCCTTCTGTCGTAAACCTCTCTGAGGCGGATGATGCGGTAGTGTATGTGGCGGACAATGGTTCTACGGATTCGTCCGTTGACATGGTGCGCCGGGAGTTTCCTTCCGTACGTCTGATTTTGCTGAAAGATAATCACGGTTTTGCCGATGGCTATAATCTGGCGCTTCAGGAAGTGGAAGCCGAATATGTGGTACTTCTCAATTCGGATGTAGAAGTGACGGAACATTGGCTCAGGCCATTGGTTGACTATATGGATACCCACCCTGAGGTGGCTGCTTGCCAGCCAAAGATACGCAGTTGGAGGCAGAAGGAGAAGTTTGAATATGCCGGAGCGGCGGGTGGCTTTCTTGACTGTTACGGATATCCGTTCTGTCGCGGCAGGATAATGGGAGTGGTGGAAGAGGATACCGGGCAATACGACTCTGTTATCCCGGTGTTCTGGGCAACGGGCGCTGCGATGTTTATTCGCCTGAAAGATTACCGCGATGCGGGCGGGCTTGACGGACGTTTCTTTGCTCACATGGAAGAAATAGATTTGTGTTGGCGGCTTCGTTCGCGCGGCAGGCAGATTGTTTGTGTACCGCAAAGTATGGTATATCATGTAGGAGCTGCCACGTTGAAAAAGGAAAACCCGCGCAAGACATTCCTTAATTTCCGTAATAATCTTGTCATGCTTTACAAGAATCTGCCTCCTGGGGAATTAGCCGCAGTAATGCGTATTCGTGCTCTGCTTGACTATGTGGCGGCACTCAGCTTCTTGCTTAAGATGCAATTTCCCAATGCTTTAGCTGTATTCAGGGCACGGCGTGAATATCGATCGCTCCGTTCCGCATTTACTGCGGCGCGTGAAGATAATCTAAAAAAAACTTGCCTTCCCGTGATACCCGAACGGACAAAAAGCTGTATCTTGGTGCAATATTATTTCCGGGGGAAGAGAATCTTCTCACAATTATAGCTTGTATTATTCATGCTTCAGGAGTCTATAAGCAGAAGCAAGTTACTCCTGCTTATAGACTTCTAAGTATGAACAGCTGCTTATTATCCGCAGTTTGCAATTTAACGATATCGATTTATGGAAAAATTAGTTAGAAAGATTGGCTTGGTGGCGCATGATGCCATGAAGAAAGACCTTATCGAGTGGGTTCTTTGGAATTCCGAACGTCTTGTCGGTCACAAGTTTTATTGTACGGGAACCACAGGTACGCTTATTCTTGCCGCATTGAAAGAGAAACATCCCGATATAGAATGGGACTTTACTATCCTGAAATCCGGCCCTCTGGGTGGCGACCAGCAGATGGGTTCCCGCATTGTGGATGGTGTGATAGACTATCTTTTCTTCTTTACCGACCCTATGACTTTACAGCCGCACGATACGGATGTGAAGGCGCTTACGCGTTTGGCAAGTGTTGAAAACATTGTCTTTTGTTGTAACCGCAGTACGGCGGATCATATCATTTCCAGTCCGTTGTTCCTTGACCCGGCGTACGAACGTACAATTCCCGATTACACTGGCTATACTAAACGTTTTGAGAATAAGCCGGTGGTTGCCGAGGCTGTGGAGTCGGCAAAGAAGGGGAGGAAGAAAGTGGTTAGTAGTAAGTAGTAAGTAGTAAGTAGTAAGTAGTAAGTAGTAAGTAGTAACCACTAACCACTTACTACCTCCACTCCTGCTGCATCCAAATCCGCTCCCATAGGCGGATTACGTTTTGCGAGTTTCAGTTCGATGCCTTTGATGGCGGGGAACGTGCGTAGCAGTCGTTTCACTATACGTCCGCAAACATGTTCCAGTAATTTGGAAGGGATGTTCATCTCGTCCTTTACTACTTCATATACTTCGGCGTAGTTCACTGTATGCGCTACGTCGTCGGTTTCTGCCGCCCGGCTAATATCGACCTTTAGCCGTAGGTTGATGACAAACTCATTACCATCCCTTTGCTCTTGCTCGTATACGCCATGATAAGCAAAGAAACGTACGTTATCAAGAAATATATAACTGTTCATATGGAATATGATATGATTTCGGTTTTATTACTTATTTATTACTTACCGCAAAGCTACGATTTATTTCCGAATACTATCCTTTTTGACACTTTGTATTTTTAGTCGACTGAGAATGCGATATTTCCGCCCGAAGACAGGAACGGTTGGAAATATCGAAGTAAAAATCCGTATCTGCCTGGCAGATAGCCGAATATCGAAATCTATACATCTCTAAAAAAATGCGAAAGACTCGTTCGGAGTGGTTACTTAATGGCTTATTTCTACCGGATATATGTGGCTTTTGCATGGGATATATGTGGTTCGCACACCATCTATATGCGGTTCGCGCACGGGATATATGTGGTTCGCATACGGGATATTACCGTTCACGCTCCATGTATTATGGTTCGCGCGGGAAGCAAACAGTTATTGCATAAACCCTGTATATCAACCACGATTTATGCAGAATATCCGTATATAAATTCAAAATTTCATGCCTGTAGTTTCTATTTCTCTTCTCCCGGCAAAAGAGTGTGTCAGCAAAAAGGCGCTTTTGCTATCTTTTTGCGAATGCATTTCGTCTTTGAGTTGACGCATTGCTGATTCGGTATAACCCTCTTTGTGATTAGTTTGTATGCTAAATTTCCATTCAGCAGCTTATTGTGAATAAGTACTCATGCTTAATTATCTTGTAGTAAGTAGCTGTTCATAAT
>NZ_DBDF01000140.1 GCF_002293435.1 Bacteroides sp. UBA939
ACACTATGAATAATGTAGGTTAGAATCAATTCACCGGAGAAGGAACAAAATCCGTCCCATGAGATGAATATATTCGTCTCACGAGACGGATTTTTTCGTCTCGTGGGACGGATTTTTTTGTCTCGTGAGATGAATATTTTCGTCTCGTGAGACAGATTTTTTCGTCTCGTGAGATGAATATTTCAGCCTCGCCAGACGAATCATTCGACTATTTCTTCTTCGTCTCCTTCACCTTGACAGGTTTCTTTTTCAACACCGTCGTAGAGTCACCATATTCACGCAATACTTCCAGAGTACGCGCCCGGCGCTTACGCCCTTTGACGTTCCAGAAATCCTTCGTGAAAGGCGTCATAAAATCCATACCCGACGGAGCGGAAGTTCCCCGCCAACTGCCGACTGCCATGTTGTTAGCCCGTTCCGTCGTCCGGTAACGCAGTCCGCTCGCTTCTATTTGCTCTACGGTTTCGCGCGGCCCTTTGTCTAAAGGAGTTTTAGCCCAATTACTATATATATAACGTGTTTTGAGTTCATAATAAGGATCACTCCTCCATGTATTCTTATCTATCTTTATCTTCTTCTGATACACCGGATCCCAGTTGTATTTTGTATTTGCCTTATATGGACGCAGAGTGAGGAAAACTTTAAGTTTCGATGTATCCGGAGTCTCAGGTAACGTGACATCAAAGTCCAGCCAACGCTTTTCATTGGACATACGCTGCGTACCTACCGGTCGCTGTATTTCCAGTTCCTTCAAAGCATCCGGATTCAACTGTATTTCTCCCGCCCCGTTCAACAAACGATGCAAACGCAGAGAGTCCTGAGATGTCCAGTTTTGAGCGCAAACAGGAATGGCTACTGCAAGAAGCAGCCCGATTAGGGTACAGTATTTTCTCACTTAGTTAATTTTAAACCGAATAGTTGATTATTCTTACCACCACATGTACCCGCTTCCGCAAAGCGGTTCATTATGGCATGGGTCTATCGTCCACATCGTACGGGGATATTTACGCCCCTCCCACCAGCGGCGATAGCGGGTAGCAGCATCCAGCACTTCATCATCAGACAGGAAGTAAATGCCTTCATAATTCTCCGCATCCGTATGCACCATCTTACAGCCCATCGAAGCATTTTGTCCCAAACGAATAGTTTCCACCGTCCACAGAATGCATTCACCTAAACGAAGTTTACCGCCTGCCGAGTAAGATACCGGAGCCAAAGGGAAAGAAGGAATTACCGTTAAATCCTCCGAATACATCAGCAGACCTTCTATATCTTCAACCGTGAACCGGGGCACATCGTTCAATCCTTCAGGACTTTGAGTGGAGTATTTTCCCGCTTTCAGTTGCTTTACGAATAAATCCACGTCCGGATTATTGTAATCCAACGTCTCTTCTGAGCACGACACTAAAGCGAATGATAGTAAAACGAACAGTATAACTGCCGGAATACGAGATTTATATATTAAGGAAAGAGTTTTCATAATAGCGTTGTATATTTAGGTTAGTATATCATACGAACACCGCAAAGTAGATTAAAGTTCATGGAACGTTCCGTATACAGAGTTTTCGTCTGCGAGTCCGTATCAAAATAGTGGGATACCGTAGGCTCGGCAAACAATGCTATCCGGTCGTTCAATTTGTAACGCACTCCCAAACCGGCAGCAACGGACAGTTGTACAGGCTCTGCTCCAAAACCATTATCTCCGGCTCCTGCTATACATTTTTCAGCCGCACCGCCCAATGTCGCATAGAAATCGACTTTCGGATTACTCGCCAATATCGCATTCAGCTTTACCGGAACAGCCAGCGTATGTATCACACGGTTTGCATCAAGACGATTGTATTGCAATCCAGCCTCAAGGGAAAAACATTTATTCAGACGACGTTCTGCGGAAACTCCTGCCGTAAACGGCATTCCAAAACTCCCTTCGGGCAACGATGTTCCTACACCAGCTTCCAAAGCCCAATCCTTGGAGGAACCTGTTACTTCTTTAACGGAAACTGTGTTTTCGGAATGTACACCGGATTCCATATCAGAAATTGTGTTTGCAGAGTCAGCCGTTCTGTGGTAACCGTTCTCATTCTGCGACGCATTCTGGCCATACATGCCATTTCCCCCTTGCTGATGGTTACCAAATACGCGTTGTGTAATCGTTATGGAAACAGTGACGGACACAGATTCGTCGTCTTCCTCTTCATTTACCGCCAACACGGTAGCGGACGAAGCCTGTCCCGGATGTTTGTTCCCGGATTTATGAGCCACCGGCTTAGTCTCATGGATAGAAGGAAATTTCTCTTGTACTACATCACCGTTCAAGCTACCTTCGGGCGTCAGAGTAGCCACTTTGGTAAACGCTTCCTGAATTTCTTCCTTCGGAGAGAAGTACCAGAATGCCGCGGAAGCAATTCCCAATACAAAAATTACGGAAGCGGCGGCAACCCCGCGATAGAACCGTGGAGTAAAAACGAAGCGCCTCTGCTTTTGTTGAGGTAAAGCAACAGCCTGACCGGATGCGACCGCTGCGGAAGTATTTGGGGTATCGGCCTCGATAGCGGACAGTTCCCCTTGCAATTCTTCCCAGAAGCCATCGCGTACCGTCATTTCAGCACCGGTGAGGCGACTGCGGAATAAACCGGTTATTTCATCATTTCCTTTCATACCTTATATAATCTTTAATTCTTTTTGCTAACAAACTCCTGGCACGATGCAATTGCGAGGTAGACGAATGTTCCTTGATTCCAAGCAGTTCCGCAATCTCCTTGTGTGATTTCTCTTCAAACACATACAAGTTGAAAACGGTTCGGCATCCATCGGGAAGCTCTGCAACAAATTCCATCAATTGCTCTTCGGAGAGACGGTTACCGCTATCAGCTATGCTTGCCTCGTCGGGTACGTCAGGCAGTTGTTCCTCGTTCACTACCCATTGGTTGACCCGCTTCTGCCGTCGCAAGTAATCTATGGCCTGCGTTACCATCACTTTCGTCATCCACGTTCCCAGAGAACTATCTCCCCTGAAGGTGAAATGAGTGAAGATCTTGATAAATCCATCGTGCAGTACATCATGCGCCGCATCCAAGTCACCCGTATAACGGTAGCATACCGCCAGCATCTGTTTGGAGTAGAGAGTGTACAATTCTTGACGAGCGGAATTTTTCCCTACCCGGCAGCCCTCTATCATGTCTATCTCGTTTCCCAAAGTCAATGCCTTTTTACGAGACGCCTCTTTGCGTCGTTTGTTAGTTAGACGCAGCCTTCCGTAGAATGCTGCAATATTATATCTAAAAAGAAGTTAAAGAATGGGGATTATTTATGAAGAAGAAAGCCTCTCATAAGGATTGCAATAGAATGGCAAACTTATAAGAGGCTTTTCTTTATTTTCTAATACCGACTCCTGTTCTTGTCAACACGCTTTAAAACTCATATCCAGTCCTTTCACTGAATGGGTCAAAGCGCCAACAGAGATAAAGTCTACGCCACATTCGGCATAATCGCGCAATGTATCGAAAGTGATACCTCCGGACGATTCGGTTTCATACCGACCCGCTACCATCTCCACAGCTTTCTTCGTCGTTTCAGGCGAGAAGTTGTCGAACATGATACGGTCTACTCCGCCAATTGCAAGCACCTGTTGCAACTCGTCCAAATTACGCACTTCGATTTCTATCTTTAGGTCTTTGCCTTTCTCCCGGCAGTATTCTTTGGCGCGATTAATAGCTTTATCAATACCTCCGGCAAAATCCACATGATTGTCTTTCAATAGAATCATGTCGAAAAGTCCGATACGATGATTGACACCGCCACCAATCTTCACCGCCATCTTTTCAAGGATGCGCATACCCGGGGTAGTTTTACGGGTATCGAGCACACGGGTACCTGTACCTTCCAGTTTCTCTGCATACTTGTGCGTCATGGTTGCGATACCGCTCATACGTTGCATGATATTCAGCATCAAACGTTCGGTTTGCAACAGCGACTGTACTTTACCTTCTACCACCATTGCTACATCGCCCGGATTCACCCATGCGCCATCATTAATGAAAACCTCTACTTTCATATCGGGGTCAAAACGACGGAAAACTTCTTTGGCAATCTCTATACCTGCCAATACACCGGATTCTTTAATCAAAAGCTTGGATTTCCCCATCGCCGTAGCAGGGATACACGAAAGAGTAGTATGGTCACCGTCACCTATATCTTCAGCAAAAGCAAGATCTATCAATCTGTCAATCAATTCTTCTTCCTTATTCATTCGTCTTATCTATTCTTATTTGATGTATAATATATCTGTTTTGTACTTTTCTGAAGAAACAATTCACCCGAAAGTTTCCGTTTGTAGTAGCCAGCGTGCCGATAACGAAACTGGATTCATCACGTTTCCCTTCGTGATTCACATTGAAGCCGCTGACTTTATTATTGGCAAAAAAGTCAGCCATTGCTCCCTCGGCCGTCGGCTTGTCAGCATTAGTCGTGCGATTTTGAATAATCAAATCCACTTTGTCACCCAGATACCTGTTGAGTTCCTGAGAGTTTCCTTTTTTGAAAGCCACAATCACCCCCACAGGCACGTCTTGCGCAAAGAGCGAAGACATCCAGATGAAGAGACAGGTCAAGAATAAAACTACTCGTTTTTTCATAAATACAAGTATTAACGATAGGCAAAGGTAAGCATTTAATATAAAATACAATAAAAAAGTACTAAATTTGTGCGCTAACCATAACAATATCAGCATGAAAGCAACTTTGCTCGTCGTAGGAAGAACCGTAGAACAACATTTTATCACTGCCATTAATGACTATACGCAGCGCACTAAGCGCTACCTGTCATTCGATATAGAAGTCATTCCGGAACTAAAAAACACCAAGAATCTTCCGATGGAACAACAGAAAGAAAAAGAAGGAGAATTGATATGCAAAGCATTCCAGCCGGGAGATGTGATAGTGTTGCTGGACGAGGGAGGAAAAGAAATGCGCTCCATAGAGTTTGCAGACTATATGAAGCGCAAAATGAATACCGTAAATAAACGGCTTGTATTTGTTATCGGCGGGCCGTACGGCTTTTCCGAAAAGGTGTATCAAGCGGCTCACGAAAAGATGTCTCTTTCAAGAATGACTTTTTCACATCAGATGGTTCGGCTGGTATTTGTAGAGCAACTGTATCGTGCCATGAATATCCTTAATGGGGGGCCTTATCACCACGAATAAGTGTAAACGGGCAGTTAGTCGCCTTACCCGGACTTCCACCTCTCATATGTATCTGATTAACAATAAGTTATATTAAAAGAACAATTGTGGTTTCAAAACAATATCTTATTGAAAGAATCATAAAATGAATGTAGCCTGAAAAAGCGTCTATTAAACGAACAATTTTGGGACATCCCCATCTTTTACAATCATTATTGATATCACTTAATTCACATAATAATGTACGCACGCATACACGCGCAGGCGCGTATTTCTCTACTTTTTCTATAGCCCCTGTTACACACACATTTTTAATTAATAGGTGGTAGGTACCCCCTACCTATTAATTAAAAATGTGTGTAACACATAACATAGAAAATCTTTATTATTATAGATAGAAATGGTACACATCATAGGCAATAATTACTAATTTTGCTTTCAAATGTGAATATAAAATAAATTATTAATTCTAAAAATTGTAATTTCATGATTAAAAAAACACAATCTTGAGTATCGAACTCATTAGTAAGGATGGCTATGACATCAAAATCGAGAGAAATGGAAAAAGGGTGAATATCCTACTGGTTGAAGATAAGGCACTTAACGAACGAATAGTGGTTAAGGCGGAAAAAAGAAAAGAATTCCTAATTCCTTGGATAAACATGCTTATCAGTAACAAAAAAGAGAGCGGACTAAAAGGCACCATGCATCTGGCAAAGAAGTTAGACCACATCGCCCGCTTTGAAAAAGGGAGGAACGAAGAGGGATTCCTGTCACTGAAAAGCATTAATACTGAAATCATTAACCTAAGAAAAACAATCCTGGAAGAAGAAAGGGAAACAGGAAAAAGGGAATAAGAGAAATAGTTACGTTAGTTTGTGGAAAAACGCCTTTTTAAACGCAAAAAGGCGTTTTTGCCATTTCAGATATTATACCCTACTTTGCATCGCCATAAGGCAAATGACCTAACAACAACTCAAAAGATGGAAAACATTCCGGTAACCGCATACAGCGGATTCAGTAACGTCCGGGGGGAACTTACCCTCCGGCAAGTAATTGAGAACATTACAAAAGGAGTACATGCAAGGCTTGTAATCAAAGTCAGGCGACTCGTCAGCGAACAGAAGATAGAGGAAGCGAACCATGTGAAGAAGCAGTTGCCATTCTACACCGTCACGGCGGGATACAGGGAGAAAAGACAGGCGTACAGCATCACAAGGTACACGCATGTCATTGTGTTGGACATTGACGACCAACCCGAAGAGAAACTGGAAGAGTTGAGGAAGAAAATCAATGAAGACCCTAATACGCTGGCCGGCTTCCTCACCCCCAAAGGACATGGATTCAAAATCTTCGTGTTTCTGCGTACACAATACGCCATGACCCTAAGAGAAAGTTTCGCTATGGGAGAAATGGACTTCGCCACTCTGGAAAAGTATCACAGGATAATGTACGACGCCTGCAAGGAATACTATGAGCGGTTGCTTGGCGTAGAAGTGGACGGAAGCGGAAAAGACTTGTCCAGAGGATTCTTCACCTCTTTCGACGAGAAGGCGTACCTGAACGAAGAGCTGATGAGAGAAGTGGACGAGATGCTGACCGGTATCGTTCCACCCGAAAAACCGCAAGCGGGGAGAAAGAAAGGCGAAAGAATGATAAACGAAAGCATGGTAGACGAAAGAACAACAAGCAAAAAAGCGGCAAGTAATAAGCCGGCAGAAAACAGGAGAACAGAGAGTAATACGACAGAAGCCGAGCCGTGGGAAAGAATGGAATTCAATAAGGCAGTACTGGCGATAAAGAGAATTTCAAAATTTGAACCGGGAAACCGGGACAATTTTCTGTTCTCTTTGGGAAACAAATGTTACTCGAAAGGACTGGAAGAAAATGTAGCAATACAGCTGGCACAGGAGAAGTTCGGACAGGAAGGCATAGACATAGCCACACCCATGCACAATGCTTATACCTACACGAACAAAACGCACGATGCTCTTGAACGCAAGGAGGAGAAACCGGACATCATCAACCAACTGATCAGTTTCCTGCAGGCGCATTATAATATCCGCAGAAATGTAATTCTGGACAGACTGGAATATCTCGATATAGATGAGAAGGAAGAGAAATGGAAAGGCAAGTTTCGGCCGATGAGGGCGCGCAGCTACAATTCCATCTTCCTGAGCCTGCAACTGGCAGGCATCAGGTGCTACCGCAATTATCTGCAAACGGTTATCGACTCTTCATACGCGAAGGATTACAATCCATTCACGGACTACATTGAGAAACTACCGCCGTGGGACGGAGTGACCGATTACATCGGCGAGTTGGCGGATACGGTACAAACCGAAGATCAGAAGTTCTGGAAGAAAAGTTTCCGGAAATGGTTCGTAGGAATGCTGGCGGGCGCATTGCTGGACGACAAGGTGAATCATCTCGTTATCATCCTCTACTCTGAACAAGGAAAGGGAAAGAGCACCTGGATACGGCGTTTGCTACCTCCCCAGTGGAAAGAGTATTACCGTAACGGTATGGTAGATCCGGGAAACAAGGACCACCAGATACTGCTCAGTACGCATATCATCATCAATATGGAGGAGTTCGAAGGGGTTAGAATGAACGACCTGGCGGGACTGAAACGGATTATCACCCAGGAGAGTGTGACCGAACGAAAAGCGTATGACACACAAGCCTATAATTTCGTGCGACACGCGTCGTTCATTGCCAGTACCAACAATCGCCAATGCTTGCAGGATATAGGCGGAAACCGCCGATTCCTCCCCTCTTCCGTCATCTCGTTGGACTATCGGACACCAGTCAATTACGAGGGAATATATGCACAGGCTTACGCATTGCTGAAAGAGGGATACCAATACTGGTATGAAGGCGAGGAAATAGACGAACTGAATCGGCACAATGAGTTGCACCGCATGAAAGATCCGGTGGAGGAAAACCTGTTCGTGTACTTCAGCAAGCCGCAACCGGAAGACCTACGGGTGAAGTGGATGCCTGCCGCAGCCATACTAAGCAAGATTGCCATCTATGGCAAGATACAGGTAAACAGGCAGACGACACAGACATTAATAACCTCGCTGGAGAAATACGGATTCAGAACAAGAAGAAACCGGCAGGGAAGCACGGAATATGAAGTGACTGATCTGCAACATGATGAGATAGAGAAGGGATTCAAAGATAGCGGAAACGAGAAAAAAGAGGAGGAGGAAGAAAAAGAAGAGAAAGAGGAAGACGGGCTATTGCCTTTTTGATTTAGAGACTGTTTAAGAGACTGTTTAAGAGACTGTTTAAGAGCCTGTTTAAATTTTCCTCAAAAAGTTTTTATTCAGGAGAATGGGTACGCGGACAACGCGGATTAAGCGGACGAACGCGGATTATTTCTTCTTAAACAGGCTCTAAAGCATTATAATGAAAATCCCGTATGGTATCAATCATACGGGATTTTCATTATAATCAAATGCCGGGAGTTAAGAAAGCGTTCAGGGCTCTCCAAACGTATTCACAATAAGACGTACTTGACGACGGGTATAGCGATGGTCGCCGGGAGACTCCGCCGCCTGATAAAGAGCTTTGTGGAGTTCGGGATTACGGCTTATCCAGTAGCGCATCTTGCGCATGGCAGGGACGATAGGCATATCGGGATTATACAAATGGGCAAGTTCGGACTTGCTGTAGGAACGAATGAGAAAGGGTTCTTCAATACAATGATTTTCCATGTTGATGCTTTTTTGAATTTTGAATTATGAATTATGAATTATGAATTATGAATTATAAATTATGAATTATAAATTATGAATTATAGTTGGTTTTATGACTCAAATGTACAAAATTATGGGGATATACGGAAATGAATAACACAATATAATACACCGGAATAAAAATAATTAATATACAGATACCTGGACAACAATACACGACAAAAGCACAGGCAGAGATGATGTATCTTTGTCTCACCAACCTGCAGGAAGGGACGAGTAAAGTGGAAAATTAAATTAAATTAAAATTAAAAGTTATGGCAGTACCATTTAAAAAGACAGTCCATAGAAAGGACTTGAGAGACAAGCAGTCTCCTTTGATGTATTACCCGCGTCTGGTGACTATGGGACAAAGTGCAAATCTGGAAAGCATTGCGTATGAGATGAAAGAGAAGAGTTCGTTGTCGCTGGGAGATATCAAGAGCGTATTGACGAATTTTGTGGAAGCAATGAGGACAGCTTTGTATAACGGGCATTCCGTGAATATACAGGACTTCGGGGTATTCAGTCTATCGGCTCGCACTGTAGGAACGGAAACGGAAAAAGAATGTACGGCAAAGAATATTAAAAGCGTACGGATAAACTTCCGTCCCTCGACCAGTGTAAAGCCCAACCTGACTTCCACACGTGCCGGAGAGAAAATCGAATTCCTCGATATCAAAGCGGCTGTGGAAGGTAGTTCAAACTCCGACGAAGATAATTCTACGGGAGGAAATTCGGGAGACGGAGGAATAGATGATAATCCGCTGGGATAACCAATTAACCAATTAATCATTAATCACTAATCACTAATCATTAATCATTAATCACTAATAATAACTACATTATGAAGAAGAAAATGACTTTGGACGCAATATTGAAAGTTGTGATTGCAGTAGTTTCGGCACTGCTCGGAGCAATAGGAGCAAATGCAATGAATAGATAGGAAAGAGAGAATTACTCAAGTTTCGCATGTTATTTATATTGTTAATTATCAGTAGTATCTCTATTAGCTTCGCTGACAGATTATCTGAT
>NZ_DBDF01000006.1 GCF_002293435.1 Bacteroides sp. UBA939
GGTATCTATTGTTTTGTATGTACACAATTCATACTGTATTGAGCAACAAAACTCTACAACTCTAATAAATGTGGAATAAACAAACCACTTCCTGTTAACACGTCTGACACCGAACTGTAATATCGCAAATATAAAAATAAATTTTGAATAATGCTAATGATAAGTCGTGTTTTTTTTGACACCTCATCAAATAAATAATTAACCTACTCAAAAGTAACGAGTTGTATTGGCAAGAATTGGCGTAAAATAATTGGGGCAATCGCACCAAAATCTTATTTAAGCGGGGTAAGTATATTATATAAAGGCAATTCTGTTGACCGTGATAAGTTCGTGAGGCTGTGAAATCTGTCTCATGAGACTATAAAATTTGTCCCACGAGACGGATTTTTTCATCTCACGAGATGAATTTCTTCGTCCCGTGAGATGAATTTTATAGTCTCACGAGATGAATTCCGAGGCTTTAGCTTTGCCATTATGAATAATGCAAGTCAGTCATACCCCCCAAATCATGTGTTTTCACCGCATATAGATGGTACTTACACCGCCTATATGCGGTTCGCGAACGGGATATAGATGGTGAAAACACGGGATATAGATGGTTCACGCACCACATATATCCCGTCCGCGAACCATCTATATCCCGTGCAGTCCAAAATCAGGAATCTGAGGGATACAAATATTGCAGTTAAGGAACACAAGTATTGCATTTACGAAACACAAGCAATACATTTATGGAACACAAGCAATACATTTGCGAACTACAAGTGTTCTGTGCGAACCACGCAAGTGTTTCTCAAAAGGCTTTATAGCAATAACGAGAATCCGTGTAGGTAAAAAAGCTGCATACACTCTAAAAAAGTTGCTGCCACCACTACTCTAACACCGATGAATAAGGCGATACAGCGTGTGAGTGTAGGTATGCAAGTAAAAATGTAAAATCATGGGATATGCGCGCACACGCGTACGCGCGCGCGAGAGAGAAGTTCAATACCTCTAAAAAGGTTCGTAACAAATACCGGAAAAGAAATCACGGTTAACCTCGACCGGGCATTGCTTTCTATGGGAACCTTGATGCCGGTATCCGGAAGCACAACCACAGCCGCACAGGATGAAGGTAAAATACATATTCGGGAATCTTCTGGTGTTTACACTATATTATTTCCTATTTTTGTAGTTGTTATACTTGCCGCATTTTATATTACCGCCTTTTTAATATGATTATGATATGGAAAACAAAGAAGAAAACAAAGAAGAAATGAAAGTAGTTTGGATACAGCCTTATCAATCTCCTTGCGGTGAATTGATTCTTGGTTCATTCGAGGGTAAACTCTGTCTGTGCGATTGGCAGAACGGAAGGCGTAGGGAATTGATTGATAAGAGAATACAGAAAAACCTCCGGGCGCAGTATGAAACGGGAATGTCTGAAACGATCCGGCAAACTATTATCCGGTTGGACGAATATTTTGCCCGTCAAAGAACAACGTTTGATATCCCGTTGCTTTTCACCGGTACGGATTTCCAAAAAACAGTGTGGCGGGAGTTGCAGAATATACCTTATGGAAAGACGATATCGTATGCCGAACTGTCCGGGCGGTTAGGTAATCCTAAAGCCGTCCGCGCCATTGCCTCCGCCAATGGTGCAAATGCTATTTCCGTACTTGTGCCTTGTCATCGGGTCATTGGGAGTAATCACAAACTGGTGGGATATGGTGGTGGACTTCCGGTGAAGAAGATGTTGTTGGAGTTGGAATCGAACGAGAAGTTGTTATTGTAAGCTGAAGTTGTTATTATAAGCAGGTGAATAGTATTGAGCCTGCGCAGAACAGTGCTGCTGACGTATAGACATAAAAAAAGGAGTACCGCTGTACTCCAACCTTTGTTAACCTTAAATCTAATACTATGAAAAACACATTGCAAAGGTACGGACTTTTGGGAGATATCCAAATAAAACAAATAAAAGAGTGTGTTTTATAACATGTTTTAATAGATAATCCCCCTTTGTTAAGGCTTGCTAAGGATTTGGAGCTTCTCCGTAGTTGTTTTCTAAAAAAGAATTATCTTTGTCTCATTAATAATGAATGCAGTTAATAGTGAACGCAGAGACACGGAGATACAGAATTCTTTAGTAAACTAATAATAAGAGTTAAAAGAGAAACTCTGTATCTCTGTATCTCCGTGTCTCTGTGTCTCTGTGTTCGATAAAGATAAACCCACATGAGCGAAGATATTGTTCTCACCCCGATGATGAAACAGTTCCTGGATTTGAAAGCCAAGCATCCGGATGCCGTTATGCTGTTTCGTTGCGGCGACTTCTATGAAACTTATTCCACCGATGCCATTATTGCGTCCGAGATTCTGGGGATAACCCTCACGAAGCGCGCCAATGGAAAAGAAAAGACCATCGAAATGGCTGGTTTCCCGCACCATGCATTGGATACATATCTGCCGAAGTTGGTTCGTGCAGGTAAGCGTGTGGCTATCTGCGACCAGCTGGAAGACCCCAAACTGACCAAGAAGTTAGTGAAACGGGGTATTACGGAACTGGTGACGCCCGGCGTTTCTATCAACGACAATATATTGAATTACCGGGAGAATAACTTCCTGGCTGCCGTACACTTCGGTAAAGGAGCATGCGGGGTAGCTTTCCTCGATATTTCTACCGGTGAATTTCTCACAGCAGAAGGTCCTTTTGACTATGTAGATAAGCTGTTGAATAACTTTGCCCCTAAAGAAGTGCTTTTTGAACGTGGTAAGCGCGGTATGTTCGAAGGGAATTTCGGAAGCAAGTTTTTCACTTTTGAACTGGACGATTGGGTATTTACAGAAACCACCGCCCGTGAGAAACTGTTGAAACACTTTGAGACAAAGAACCTGAAAGGTTTCGGTGTGGAGCACCTCAAGAATGGTATCATCGCTTCGGGAGCTATCTTGCAATACCTGATTATGACGCAGCATACGCAGATAGGACACATCACTTCACTGGCGCGAATTGAAGAAGATAAGTATGTGCGCCTGGACAAGTTTACCGTCCGTAGCCTGGAGTTGATAGACAGCATGAACGATGGCGGCAGCAGTTTGCTGAACGTGATAGACAAGACCATTAGCCCGATGGGAGCCCGTCTGCTCAAGCGTTGGCTTGTGTTCCCGTTGAAAGACGTTCAACCCATTAACGAGCGTTTGAATGTTGTAGAGTACTTCTTCCGCAAACCTGACTTCAAAGAACTGATTGAAGAACAACTGTATATGATAGGAGACTTGGAACGTATCGTTTCCAAAGTTGCCGTAGGGCGTGTTTCCCCGCGTGAAGTGGTTGCCCTGAAAGTAGCCCTGCAAGCTATCGAACCTATCAAAGAGGCCTGTATGGAAGCTGATAATGCCAGTTTGAACCGCATCGGAGAGCAGTTGAATATTTGTAAATCGATTCGTGACCGCATTGAAAGGGAGATTAGCAATGATCCCCCGTTGTTGATTAATAAAGGAGGCGTCATTAAACCGGGTGTCAACGCCGAATTGGATGAATTGCGCCGACTGGCTTATTCCGGCAAGGATTACTTGCTCCAAATACAACAGCGTGAGAGTGACTTAACAGAAATCCCCAGCCTCAAAATCGGTTATAACAACGTGTTCGGTTATTATATCGAAGTACGAAATACGCATAAGGATAAAGTTCCTGCCGAATGGATACGTAAACAGACCCTGGCGAATGCCGAACGTTACATTACGCAGGAATTAAAAGAATATGAAGAGAAAATCCTGGGGGCTGAGGATAAGATATTGATACTGGAAACGAGACTTTATACAGAGCTTGTGCAGGCTTTGAACGAATTTATACCCGCTATTCAAATCAACGCAAACCAAATTGCACGTTTGGATTGCCTGTTGTCTTTTGCCAACGTGGCGCGTGAGAATAATTACATCCGCCCCGTAATTGAAGCCAATGATGTACTGGATATCCGCCAGGGGCGTCATCCGGTTATTGAGAAGCAACTTCCCATTGGCGAGAAGTATATTGCCAACGATGTGATGCTGGACAGCGGTTCACAGCAAATCATTATCATTACCGGCCCCAATATGGCGGGTAAGTCCGCCTTGTTGAGGCAGACGGCGCTGATAACGCTTCTGGCGCAGATAGGTAGTTTTGTACCTGCCGAGTGCGCACATATCGGATTGGTGGATAAGATATTTACCCGCGTAGGCGCCAGCGATAATATTTCTGTCGGAGAGTCTACGTTTATGGTAGAGATGAATGAGGCGGCTGATATTCTGAACAATCTGTCTTCGCGCAGTCTGGTGCTTTTTGACGAGTTGGGGCGCGGTACTTCTACTTATGATGGTATTTCCATTGCCTGGGCGATTGTGGAGCATATTCATGAGCATCCCAAGGCTAAGGCGCGTACATTGTTTGCCACGCATTACCATGAATTGAACGAGATGGAGAAAAGCTTCAAACGTATTAAGAACTACAATGTTTCCGTAAAAGAGGTGGATAACAAGGTTATCTTCCTGCGTAAGCTGGAACGCGGAGGTAGCGAACACTCTTTCGGTATTCATGTAGCAAAGATGGCGGGTATGCCCAAGAGCATCGTGAAGCGCTCCAATGATATACTGAAGCAATTAGAGGCGGATAATCGCCAACAAGGTATTGCAAGCAAACCATTGGCGGAGGTGGGAGAGACGAGGGGCGGTATGCAACTCAGCTTCTTCCAGCTTGACGACCCGATACTTTGCCAGATACGCGATGAGATATTAAATCTGGATGTGAATAATCTTACTCCATTGGAGGCGCTGAATAAGTTGAATGATATTAAGAGGATTGTGAAAGGGAAGTGATTTTATCCTTCTGCTGCTCTCTGTACTGCCGCGGCGGCATACCGAAACGTGAAGTGAACAGTTTGTAGAAGGTGCCCCGGTTATTGAACCCTGTCCGGTCCATTATCTCTTCAATGGTGAAATTCTTGGTCAGCAGTAAACGTTCTGCCATGGCAAGGCGATACTCCTTGATGATGTCGGACGGTGACTTCTCGGTTATCGGTTTTAGTTTCCGATAGAATTGGCGGGTGCTATAGCCTAAATCACTGCTCAATAATTCGACGGATAAGTCAGGATTGGTAATGTTCTTTTCTATAGTTTCTATCACCTTATCCAAGAACTCTTGGTCTTCTTTGTGTACGAATTTACCGTTTTCTATCTTGAAGGAACTGAATATGGAGCTATAATACTCTTTTAAGTCCGATTTTCGCTTTATCAGCCGGTAAACCATCTTCTCCAGGTATTTCACATTGAAAGGTTTGGTAACGTAAGCTTCTGCCCCTGATTCAATGCCTTTCACCTGCTCGTCCTCATTGTGAAGGGCGGACAATAGAATCAGTGGTATGTGGCTCCACAATTTATTCTGCTTTATCTGTTGTGCGAAAGAGAGTCCGTTGATGTCGGGCATCATCACATCTGAAATGATTAAGTCCGGTTGCTTTAAGTCCAGATTGTCTAATGCCTCCCTGGCGCTGCTGAAGGATAATACATTATACTTCTCTACAAATATTTCCGAAACAAACCACAACATGGAAGGGTCATCGTCAATGACCATGATTGTTTGTTTGGAAGCGTCGAAATCCGCAACAGTCTTTTCCAGTTCTATGGGTTCTTCGCGGGTATTCAATGTAGTGTTTTCATACACTTCCTGCGGCTTTTCCTGTTCTGTGAGTGTTAATTCCGGTAAAGTCACTGTGAAGGTCGTTAACTCGTTGGGTGCACTGTCAACAGTGATTTGTCCATTCAACAGATTGGTCATACTCTTGCATATAGCAAGTCCAAGACCATTTCGTGAATTGGTTCCGTTCATCTCGAAAGAATCCAGTATCTTGTAGCGGTCGAATATTTTTGCAAGATTCTCTTTGGCTATCCCCTTACCGGAATTGGAGATACGGAGTGCGAGGCATTTATCTTCTGTTTTCAGTTCAACGGTGATAGTCCCTTTCTGCGGCGTATACTTAAAAGCGTTAGATATCAGATTGTTGGTTATCTTATTTAAACAACCGATATCCGTGTTCCATAAAACATCGGGTTGTATGTCCAGGCGATAGTCCAAATTGTGATTTTCCGCTAATTCGCCGAATGATTCTGCTATATTCCTTATCTTATCCGATACGGGTAACCGCTGGATTGAAAGAGCCTTATTGCCGGTTTCCAGTCTGCGGAATTCAAGTAATTCCAAAATCAGGCTATTCAATCTTTCTGTATTCTGCCGTATCATTTGCCCGTATTTGCGAACGTATGAGTCAGCATTCTGGTAACTCAGTATCTTCTCACACGGACCATAAATCAGCGTTAGGGGTGTGCAGAACTCATGCGTGATGTTAGTGAAGAAGCGAAGTTTCGATTCGTAGATTTCCTCTTTCTTCTCCCGGTTCATTTTCTCAATCATACGGTGTTGCTTACGGCGATAGCTTTGGATAAACAGATAAATCAGCAGGATGCAGAGAGAAGCAAACAGAATGAAATAAATGCCATAAGCCCAGTAACTCAGATACCAGGGGGGAGTGATGTAAATGAACAGGGTCTGAGGCTGACTCTCTTGTCCGTTAATATTGTTCTTGTATTTCACTAACAAGGTGTATTTCCCGGGTGAGAGGTTGGAAAACATGGCGCTGGCTGATGTTCCGCTCTCTATCCAATGTTCGCTTACTTCCTTCAGTTTATAAGAGTAGGAATAGTTATTGCCGTTGATGTAGTCGACAGCCATGAAGTTGATACAGAAGAAGTTCTGGCTATAATCCAGTTGAAGTACCGGTGTCCCATTCTTTTCTGAGAAGAAATCATGGATATTGTGGTCTTTTCCGAAGATGGTAAAGCCTTTCAGGTGTATCTGAGGCATATAATCTTCCATAATATATGCGTTGGATTTAACGGTAACAAATCCGTTTGTTCCGCCAAAAAACAATGTTCCCGTCCGTTTGTCCTGATAGAAGGCGCCGTCACTGAATTCGGTAACGGCCAATCCGTTTTCCCGGTTGTAGGTTTGCCCTGTATTGCTTTGGGGATTGAATCTTACCAGTCCTTGGTTGGTACTGATCCAAAGATTATCTTGCTGGTCTTCCAGAATACCATGTACGGTGTTGTTCAAAAACAAATCAGTCCTGTCGTGATGGTGCGAGTTATCCTGATTGAAATGAAGCAACCCCGAACCGGTTCCCAGCCAGTATCCTTTTTCATTCTTGTAAATGGCAAAAATATCATTGGCCGTCTGGCTGTTCACTACGTCATCGAAGCTATATGGGGTTAGTTTTCCGGTATTGGTATTCAGCTTGTAAGCTCCATATCCGCGGTTGCCAAACCACAGAATAGAGTCATTCTCCCGGAAAGAGGTAAAGAAATAGTTGGAAGCCATACGCCCGTCATCCAATACTATTCTGGTGGCTGATTTTAGGGTAGGAGAAGTACTGTTCCCATCCAGAATAATCTTCACAATACCTTCGCCTACAGTGGCAACCCATAGGGTAGAGTCATTCAGTTCATTAATGGAATGTACATATTTCAGCTTTTCTCCATTGGCTATCACCGGAAACTCTTTTACCTGCTTATTCTTATACGAATAGTAGTTGATTCCATTTTCCGTACCTATCCATAACTTATCCGTGGAGCCGGGAGCAAAGCAGTAAACAGAGTTGTCTGTCAGCGTGCTGTTGCTGACAGAAATGCGGTCGAAAGATTCCGGTGCACTGTTTTCCGGAGAATAATTCCGGATGCGCAGTATCCCTCCTCCTTTGGTACCTATCCACAGTGTCTGCTCCTGGTCATAGTATAGGGTGCGTACTGGATTGTTTATCTGGTATATGGGGGTATCCAGCAAGGTATTAGTGATGGAAAAAGCGTCGTTGAAATACATATATACTCCTTGTCCGTCGGTTCCTATCCAGACAATGTCCTGGAATTTGTCTTTCATCAGGCAGAAGATGCCGGAATGAATCTCAGTGGGTTGTATCCGGTATTTGATTTTTTGGTCGGACATGTATTTGAGTACAATTAAACCGCTGCTTTTGAAACCGATATAGTAATCGTTTTGCTGTTTGATAATAGAAGATACCTCACCGCGCGCCTTAATTTCCGTTTTGAGATCTGCGATGAAGTATTGTTGCTGATTGTTGAAATCATATTCATACAGTGAATAGGTTTCGTCAATGAAATACACTAAACGTTCTTCCGAGAATGCCCATAATAGCTTTTCCTGGTGCTTGAAGAGGTTGTTGGGGGTTAAGGTTACGTTGTGTGCTGTCTTGTTTATCTGATAGCTGCGAGTGTCGTTGTCGGAGGTGAAAACCCATAATATATTGTTTGCATCGACGGTGATGGACAGTACATGCCCGAATGAAATCCGGGGAACTTCCAGCTTCCGGAAAGCTTGTTTCTCCGGTTGAAAATAGTAGAGGTATCCGTCATCTTTTACGATGAACAGGTCATTGTCGTCACTTTTGGTCATATAGTTTTTGTCCTTGAACTCAGCAAAACTCCGACAGGTTTGCTGCTTGGTGTCCAATCGGTCAAGCCCATAGTTGGTTTGAATCCACAATACGTCTTTTTCGGTTTCCATGATGCTGTTGATCAGATTGCCGGACAGTAAGGTGTTAGAAGGGTTGACGGGGCTGTATACATGCAGGTTTTTGCCGTCGAAGACGTTCAAGCCATCGCACGAACCAATCCAGATGACGCCTTGGCAATCTTGATAAAGAGATAGGATAGCACTGTTGGACAGTCCGTCCTTATTGGAGAATTGTCGTAAGCTGTATGCACGAACCTGATGTGAAAAGCAACATAAGATGCAGATCAGCAATGAAATTCCGAAAAGGTAGTGTCTGTTTCTCATATTCTGTATATCGGGATAATTGGTCATTGCAAAAATAAAGAATAATGGTAGGATATTGTAGAAATACCTAGAAAATAGAGTAACACTTTTCTGACTTTTTTGTTCATTCTACCGCCATGACTGCATTGCGGGAGTGTTATGTTGTAAATGTGTATATGCTTTTAGATAAATCTTTCAGGTGGGAAGAGATGATGCAGCTGGTAAATGTTTCTGTAATTGTAGTAACGGTTAAAAACTGAAAGCATCCCCTGAAGGGATGCTTTCAGCCATCGTTAATTTATCACCAACCTTGATTCTGTGGGTAAGGTTCGCCAGTCGTCACACGGTCAATCATTTGTTGTGGAATAGGGCGTAGCCAATGCCTGTCCTCCGTAATGTTCGTATAAGCTTTACCGTCGTCATACTTACGCACGCGATCAATCAATGTTCCGGTACGAGTCAAATCTGCCCAACGGCAATGTTCTCCCAATAACTCACGGGTACGTTCTTCAAGAATAAAGTCAAGCGTAACATCGCTTGGGTCGATATCCAGTGCACCTGTTTCATCGATTTGTTTGTCGCGCGCACGCTCCCTAATTACATTTATATATTTAGCAGCGTTTACATTGTTATTCAATTTGAAAGCAGCCTCAGCAGCCAGCAAATAAGTTTCACCCAAACGATAAATAATGTAAGAGCGATCTGTGTTGTCATTAGGAATGGCTCGTGTTCTATCCAGAAACTTCATGATAGTGGGAAATATAGCACGTCCATTATAAGCGTCAGGTGTAAAGATCAGATAGTGATTACCTTCACGATTCTGAGTTTTAGCCCTGATTTCTTCTGCAGACATGTAATATCCCGGATAGTACATGGCGGTATCGCCAACAATGGTATAGTTCCAGTTGAAGGTTTCGTCCTTGCCGTCAATGACATAATTGAAAACACCGCCATTTTGTGTTTTGGTAGCATACCATACTGTTTGGAAGGTTGCTTTATAACGTGTATCTTTATCACGGTTATTGAAAGCATTATAAGTGTAACCGGTAGGATTAATCCAAGAGTAACAACGGCCGTCGTTAATATTGCGTTCACCCAAATACTGGTCATAGCCATTTACGAAGTAATGGTTCAGCGTACTTCGTCCGCCAAAAGTGTTGTCATCATCCCAATCCATACGAGCCACAAAGAGTTCCTCCTTGTTTTTGCCGGAAGGGGCGTCATTGGCCTCATCAAAAACATCTGCATAATTGTCCATCAGCTTCAGTCCCAAAGAAGGAGCATCCGAAATCAGCCCGGTTGCCATATCATAGGCTTTCTGATAATATTCTTTAGCCTTGGTTGCATTATAGTACTTAGTCTGTGTATTTCCTTTGTAAGAAGGATTGGCAGAATCTTTATCGAATACCCAGCCCAATGTCAGATAAACGCGTGACAGTAAATGGCGGGCAGCTGCAGCAGAAGCACGCCCCGACTCCAGATTATTGAGTTGCGGACTGGGTAAGCAAAACTTGATAGCATTCAACAAATCAGGTATAATGACTTCTTCATAAACACGTACCATGTCATGGCGTTCAGCCGAGATGCTTGGGGATGCATTATAGGTAGTAGTCAGTGTAACGTCACCAAACTGCTCCACCAAATGGAAGTAATTGTAAGCGCGCATAAAATAAGCTTCACCCAAGTACTGATCACGCAGTGCAGCAGTCAGCACAGTGGTTGTAACATCCACTTTAGCAGCATTTTCAATCATGTAATTCAAGGTATTGATATGGATGTAAGCATCATTCCACAACTTCCTCGGATATTCATTGTTTGCGTTATATTTCTCCAAATCATAGTTTGACAGGTCGGAGCAACGGTTACCTCCTCCTATGTTATTCTTCAATTCATCCGTTCCCGGATTCATCAGACCATGAATGCCCTCTTCCGCACTATAAGTGGAGCGAACATTAGCATAAACAGAATTCAGAGCCATGCTAAACCCTGAAGGCGTTGCCATGAAATCCTGCATTACATTCGAGTGATTTTCTTCTTCCAGAAAATCGGAACAACCGGTTGTCAACAATATAAGTGATGACAAGGCAAGTGCTGATAATATCTTTTTCATATTCATTCTACTATTATTCAGTTACTAATTTAGAAAGTCAAATTCAAGCCAAACACAAATGTGCGTGTAGGGGGAGTTTTCAAGTTGATAGTACTTGTAGTCTCCGGATCAATGCCGCCATCTTTACGGTATTCTTTGCTAAACCAAGTGTAGAGATTTGAGCCTGTGGCATATACACGGGCTGACTGTACATTTAATTTGGAAAGGAATATCTTGGGGATATTATACCCTAACGTGATGTTTCTCAGTTTCAGGTATGAGCCATCGTAACGGGCTAACAATCCTTTATTGGAAACTGTAGCGGTAGTGGGTTTCGGCCAACGGGCTGTTGTGTTATCCGGTGTCCAATAATCTATATTCAAGTTGTTGTAACCACCTTGCAAGGTATTCATCCAGCCGTTATGCATGTCGGATGTAATAGTTCCACCATAACGGAAAGTCCATAAGAATGAAAGGTCGAAGCCTTTCCATGCAAAACGGTTATTGATACCTCCTTCAAATTTGGGAGCGCGTTGTCCGATAAATACCTTATCATCTTCATTGATTATCTGTCTGGCTTTCGGAGTTACGCCATCTTCTTCGTAATCGACATGGTGGTTTTTAATTTTAACTGTACCGATCACTGAATTGGCACCGGAAGTAGCATAGCCGAACGATTCAGCCAATGCATGGTCTTCGGGGGTGTCCTGCCACAGTCCATCGTGTTCGTGAGAATAGATTACATATCTGTCTTCCCCTAAGAAGAATCCGGCATCTTTATCAAATTCTACTCCCTCACCAAGGTCCATGATTTTATTACGATTGCCGAAGATATTCAAATCGGTTGACCAAGAGAGTTTATCCTGACCGTTGCCTGCAATATTAACTGTGGTCACATTGAATTCCAAACCACGGTTCTGGGTAGCGCCACGATTGGTCAAATATGAACTGGAATAGCCTGAAGTAGAAGGCAGGTTTACACCTAACAACAAATCTGTGGTATTCTGTTGGTACCATTCGATAGTACCTGTAATGCGATTATTCAAAAAGCCGAAGTCCACGCCTACATTCCAAGTTTCGGTATTTTCCCATCCTAACGACTTATCAGGAACAGAATTCGGGCGAACTCCCATCACACCATTTGTTCCTAATAAGTATTTGCTGCCGGTATCTAACCTCGACATCGTCTGATAAGCATTGATAGCCGTACTACCCACATTACCCCAGCTGAGCCTGAGTTTCATGCCGGAAAGCACATCAGCACTGACATTCTGCATAAAATTCTCACGCATCAGGTTCCAGCCTAAAGCAACAGAGGGAAATACATGCCATTTGTTACCTTCGGCCAAACGGGATGAACCATCATATCTCACTGTTGCCGTCAGCAGATACTTTTCTTTATAGTTATAGTTCAAACGTCCCATATAGGAAAGTAAACTCCATTTTTCATAGCCACCACCACCGGTCACACTACCTTGCGCAAGTCCAGGATTATAATATTGAATATTGTCATCATAATAATCATTGCCGGACACATTGTTCTTTGTCAACTCCTTCTCTTGTGCGGAAAACAATCCGGTCACGTTGAAATTATGAATATTGTTGAAAGAGTAGTCCCAAGTCAAGATATTCTCCAATGTATAGTCTACGGTATGCTGGTATTCTCCAAAAGACCAGTCAAGAGCTCCCATGCGTTTAGTCGTATTGGTGGCTTGGAACTGACCGATTGAATAATATTTCAGATTTATACCGCCATTGAAACGATACTTGATACCGAAAGGCAATTTCACGTCAATATAACCGGTGGTGAAGGTTGACAGACTTTTACGGTCGTCTACCACACTGTTGTTTTGTGTATCCAGTAAGGGATTCCATACATTCTGGCCGCTACCGGGCAGATAAGTACGCAGCGAGCCATCTTCTTTATATGGAGTAGTGAAAGGAGAAGCACGCAAAGCCATTTCCATCGGATTAGTATCCTGTCCCTTATTGATGATGTAAGTGTTCAATGTAGAGAGACCTACTTTCAAGAAACTGGTTATTTCCGTGTCCAGAGAAAGCTTGGCTGTCATGCGTTCAAAGTTATGTGCCTCGTAGTTATTCTGTCCTTTATAATAGCTTACAGAGGCACTGTAAGTAGTGCGGTCATTACCACCGTTGATAGCCACTTGGTGATTTGTTGTCATACCGTTGCGGAATATCATATTTTGCCAATCCGTATCGGTTCCCGCCAGATAACCTTCCATCTCTTCTTGATCACGGAAGACGTCTCCCACGCGCATTAGGTTCGGATCATCAATTCCACTATAAGCAGCTGGGTTGGCATTGTAGGTAGCCCATTTTTTTAGTTGGATATATTCGGAACTGTTCATTACGTCATATTCTTTCAGAGCTGTCGTAATACCATAATAGCCGCTATAGCTAACGTTGATTTTTCCTTTGCTTCCACGTTTCGTTGTGATTAGGAGTACACCGTTAGCACCGCGGGAACCATAAATGGCTGTTGCCGAAGCATCCTTTAAGACGCTGATACTTTCTACGTCATCGTTATTGATTTCATTCAATCCACCGGAAAATGGAATTCCGTCCACTACAATCAAAACATCATTATGTCCATGGAGAGAACGCTCTCCACGCACACGAATCTGCGGAGAAGCCCCCGGGTGCGTATTTCCACCTGCCATCTGTACATCCACACCGGCAGCAAGTCCCTGCAATGCTGCCCCGATGTTTCCCACAGGCGCTTGTTGTAACGCTTCGCTCTTTACGTTCACCATGGCTCCGGTTATGTCGGATTTCTTTTGAGAACCGTAACCTACAACCACTACTTCATCCAGCATCTCAGTATCATCTGCCAATACAATTTTGATGGAAGACCCTGTCACTTTCACTTCTTGCGATTTATACCCGATAAAGGAAACAAACAGAACCGAATTATTCGAAGCATCAATGGTGAAATTACCATTTATATCCGAAATCACTCCGGTAGTGGTACCCTTTATTACAATATTGGCTCCAATTACAGGTTCACCTGCAGAGTCTACAACCTGTCCTTTCACATGGATGGCTTGCTCTATGGCTGCCATGACATTTACACTATTCACGAGAAATAGGCATACCATTAAAGGTATCCATAATAAATGTGCTTTTCGTAACTTCATAATATACAATTTAAATTAATGATTTATTTTTCTTAATGATAATTTGTAGTTCATATTATATCACTCTAACCGAATGTCACTTTTTCGTCTTATTGTAATCCAATGTTATCTTTTCTCCATCCTTTTCTATCTCTATACAGGTTGAATTGAACAAGGCTTTGCAATAAGGATTATCGTATCTATACTGCCAACGCAGCGGCATTTCCTTACCTTTTACATAGAAGGGAGTGCTCCAACCATAGGAAACCAAACCTTCGGAGGGGGATTCATAACTGATGTCCAAATCGTCGCTCCGAACCGATGCAGTAGATATAACTTCTATAAACTTCGAGAAGCTTCCCCATTGCGATTTTGAACCTGTCTCACAAATCCAGATATTCTGCCGGCCTTTCGCCAGAAAATCACATACTTCCCCTCTGTCATCAGCCCTCAACTCTGCTGCATTTCTTGAATACAAAGCCACATAACCATCCTCTTTACGTCCAAATATCCAGGAACCGGAAATATGTACTTCGTCGAAAGCTTTTACCGGGAAATAAGCATGAGAAAAATCATTCTTTTGATTGGCAGGTATATTATAGATGCAGATTACCACATTCTTACTTTGAGCAGCACGAGGCAGAATTTCGTTACCGGACCAATAATTAGGCGACCAGCGCAGGTTCTTCCCTCCGGGGTGATTGGTATAAACCAGAGCCTTATTGCCCAGTGTTGCTTGCCAGATATGCTGTTGATAGCCCGGTGCGCCTTTCCTGTAATCCAGTGCACAACTCAACATATAGTCCGAAGTACGGTAAGTTTCTATGTTAGCTTCTGAAAGTGCAAAGCGATCCAGATACATATTAACAAGTTTACCATGTTCGGCAATCTGTGCATCATATTTCTTGATGTATTCATCATAGTTCCGATAGGGCCATGTATCGTATTTCTCTGAAATCTGTTTAGACATACGGATAGCCATCGGATGTATGAACTCCTGCATGCCCCAAAAGAGGTGACAATCCAACTCATTATCATACGAAATGCCATAGTTAGGAGCATCTTCTACGTTTATACTTACCCGTTGGCGGTTTAATATGGGAGTTTTATAGTCTACTGCAATCTTCCGGATGACTTCCGGACAACGATACGAACTGGTAGAGAGAGCAACAGGTGCCATTACTTCATCCCGGTCATAAGTTCCCACACCGAATACCAATTTCGTCAGCGGAGCCGTATTGTGTGCTCCCATGATGATAGAATGAGCATAATTACGACCACTCGTCGAGCCAAGGAAGCCTTCGTAATTATTCAATGCCACGTCAAACATAAGTAAGTCCAGCACCATACCTGCTTTGGAACGAATATCCTTGTCCTCGGCAAAATCATACAAATTGGCCAGCAACAATACTTCTACTTCATAATACGTGGACATCCATTCGCTAAATCCAAACCGGAAACGATATTCCAACCATTTCATCAATCTTTCTTTAGCGTGTGCTATATGTTGCCTGCCGTTCATTCCATTGGTAAACTTCGCCTTTTTATAAAGTTGGCCTGCCAGCAGTTCCGCAGTATGATAAAGTGCCTGATGGTTTTCCGTATGATAGCAACGGTAGGTTGTATCACGGCGTCCGTCGTCCCACCAATATTTAAAGTCAAGGATACATTCTTCAATGTCTCCCTTTATCTCCACCGGGAAGAAAGGTTGTTTTTTGTCCAGATAAACCATGCGAAGCAGGCAATTGAGCGTAAAGTCATTGCAGTCACGGTTTGATTTAATGACAGAAATCACTTTCCTCATTTGATCCATCTCCAAAGGACGTCCGGAAGCGGCACGTGCTGCTTGGCGGAAAACGCCGTAAAGAGGATGTTGGCTCCCGTTCTCAGAGTAGTAATCTAAAAATAGCGCACGACGTTCTTCATAAGTGCTACGAGGAGAACTCCAATATTCATCGGGTTGACGAGTCTGTGCCGATGCGGTAAATAGCCACACCAACAGCATTGTTAACATTGTGTATTTCATATTTTTCTTTATTCGATTACGCCAGTCCAACCACCGTTGCGAACCAATTTCATCGTCAACTTGGTAGAACTTGTAACTTCTGTTTCTTTCTTTTTATAATCCATTGCTTGGCGGTCTGCATTGATACCATCTTCAAAATAAGTAAGATGCAACTTCTTGTTTTCCGGCAGGAAACTTAAATCTACTTCAAGATCACGTCCTGTGTTGTTGGTGATAGCGGCAATAAACCATTTATTTCCGCTGCGGCGGGCAATAACTACATATTCTCCTACCTTGGCATCCAATACCTTGGTTTCGTCCCATACTACAGGAACACTTGATATGAATTCCGTGCAAGGACGTTCCCGGTAATAATACACCGGATTATCGGCCAACATCTGCAAACCACTCTCAAACACTACAAACAATGCCATTTGGTAAGCACGGGTTCCCGAACCCATTGCATTGGCACGGGTGGAGCGATTATCTTCCGGTTGGGCAGAAAGCATAGAGCCGGGAGTAAAATCCATTGCTCCTACTGCATTGCGCATGAACGGCAGATAAATAGAATTTGCCGGTTTACAGTTGCCGCCTTGCTCCATACCCAGTACTCCTTCATAGGCAAGTACGTTGGGATATCTACGTTCCAAACCTGCCGGCTTGAATGAACCATGAAAATCTACAAATAGTTTGTATTTAGCAGCTTCTTTGGCAACACGCTCGTAATAGTTCACCATCCATTGATCGCTACGATCCATAAAATCTATCTTTACCCCGGCAACTCCCCAATCGGCAAATGTCTTGAACAAATCAAAATGATTTTCTACTGTCAACCAAGTCAGCCACAATACAATCTTCACATTGCGTTCTTTGCCATATTTAATTAGTTCTTGTAGATCAATCGTAGGATTCGGCGTGAATGGGTCACGGGTGCTTTTCGCCCAGCCTTCGTCCATAATGATATAAGGAATGCCGAAAGTAGAAGCGAAATCAATATAATATTTATAGGAATCCATATTGTAACCGGAACGGAAATCAACCCCATACAAACGAGCATCATGCCACCACTCCCAGCTTACTTGACCCGGCTTAATCCAACTATAATCTTCCAGTTCACAAGGAGAAGAAAGGTTATAAACCATCTCATTGGAGATAATATCCCTGTCATCATCAGAAATTACGAAGAAACGCCATGGGAAACTCCTTTTACCGGAAGTTCTGGCTATATAATCGGCCTCCTTCAATATTTTTAAGCTACGGTCGCCGTCGTCACCAAATTCCAGCGGACATTTCGGGAAAAGTGATTGCATCCCATTATTGCCCGTACTTTTTAGGAACATACACGGATAATCCTGCAAATCAGCTTCCGATATCAATATCTTGTATTGCTTATCTGTTTCTAAAAGTACAGGCAGATAAGTCATGCGGTCTGTTGACTTATATTCTTTAGTCTGTATATGTGTATATGGATATTCGTATGATGTTTTAAAGCCATTGGGCTGAGACATGTGAGCCAGATAATCGGCCGGGAAATTGATTACAAAATCTTCTCCTTTTACTTCAATGTCACCTTTTTTATCCGTAACAAAACGATAGGCCATTCCATTATCAAAAACACGAAATTCAATGCCATAATTTCCTGCCATATTCATACGTAAAGTATTGCAATGGTTCTCTACGATTGCATTTTTCAGTGGAATTTCCCGTTTGACGCTTTCATTGATTGTACCGCGTTTCAAGCTTCTCAGTTTCGGTTGTTCTCCCAGTATTTCATTGCCTAATGTCATAGTCAAAGAACAATTATCCAGTAGCAAGTCATTGTCCGAATATACGGAATAATATACTTTATCTCTTAATTCAATGTTCACTTTCAGTTTACCGTCAGGTGACTCTACACTGATTTCCTTGGCAGAAACTTTTCCTCCGTACATGCACAACAGTGCTATCAGTACATGCATAAAATATCTATGTATCATTGTTTCTCTGTTATTATAAGGTTACTTTTCCAAAAACGCATTCACACACCACAGTACCGGAGCCTGCCCATGCATATTACCTAATAAAGTACGACGGTTTAAATAGAACTGGCGATCGTTCGTCTTATTGGTACCTTCGCACACACCTGCAATATCTCCTTTTTCATCAATATGCCCCACTAAAGCAATCCAGGCTTTCCGAATTACCGGAGTATAAATATTCTCATCTAACCAACCTTGTTTTACGCCTTTTATCATTGCATAGGTAAACATGGCCGAACCGGATGTTTCCGTCCAAGTTGTTTTATCATCTACCAATTGTCCCCACAAACCATCTTCTTTCTGGTATTCGAGCAAGGTGTTCATCATTTTTCGATACGATTCCAAAATACGGGTACGATTCGGATTATCTTTAGGCAGAAGTCCGAGAAGCTCTGTCATTCCGGCTGCCATCCATCCATTACCACGTCCCCAAAAGAACGGGACATCCTCTGCATGATAGAATAATCCGTTCGGACGTTGTATTTTATCGAGATAAGCCACCATCTCTTTTGCTGCACGGTCTATATATTGACGGTCTTTAGTTACAAAGAAGGCTTGAGACTGAATGGCGGAAATCATAAACATGTCGTCAATCCAATAACGTGTCTGCCAAGATAACCCTTGGTCCAATAAAGCCTGATATTGTTCTTTATGTTTGGTATTACGGGGCATTTTCCATTGCTCATCGGCATACCAGATCCCCATGTGATAATAAATCTCCTTACCGGTCTGTGCATACAGTTGCAGTGGTATCGTTCCGAATACCGTATGATCCACATGGTCGGGTAGCGGCTGTAAACGACGTTCCGGACCGAAGATGGGCAAGAAACGCTCTTCCAGTTGCCGGAGCAGTTTCTTATTACGGGTTATGTCCGCATAGCGCAAAGCTCCAAACCAAGCGCATGTTTCAGGATAAGTGATTTCATTGGGGGGAGCCGGATTACCATTAAAATTGGGATGCGGAACTTCCACAAACCGTTTACTGACCAATTCGCCTACTTCTTTAGGGGATGCACCTTCAGGCCAATTTTTAAGATTAAGAGCCTTTTGTGCCGACATACAAATAGGTATAAAAACCATCAAGCCTATTATTGTCAATTTACGCATACTCATTCCTCCTCTTATTTGATATTATTCAATAATTCCAGTTTCTCTTCATTCACCAGCTTCAGAATCAATTCTCCGAATAGTGTATTCTGCCAGGCAAACCAGGCGCGGGTAAAGTTCACCGGATTGTCTTTATGGAAAGACTCGTGCATGAATCCGGTTCCTGCATCTGTATCCATCAGCATCTTGATGCATTCTTTAATTTCTTGATCATCCTGGCTGGTGAAAGCTTTCATCATGATGCTCATGGGCCATACCATATCATATCCGATGTGCGGGCCACCTATTCCTTCACCGGCTTTTCCTTTGAAGAAATACGGATTGTCCAGACTCCATACGAAGCGGCGGGTATTCTGGTAAATAGGATCGTTTACATCCACATCTCCCAGATAGGGCATGGCAAGAAGGCTCGGTACATTAGCATCGTCCATCAGCATGTGGTTGCCGAAACCATCTACTTCGAAAGCATAGATTGTGCCGTATTTCGGGTGATTGTAGGTAGCGTGTTTCTGCAAGGCAACTTCTACTTCGTCAGCTAAGGCTGTACATTCCTGAGCCAGAGTATTGTTTTGATTTACGATTGAAAGGATTTCCGCAGCTTTCCTTAGAGAGGATACAGCAAAGAAGTTCGATGGAATCAGGAACTGAAATGTTGTTGCATCGTCCGAAGGGCGGAAACTGGAAACAATCAGTCCGACAGGATTGACGGGAGAGCCTAAACCATTATTGTTCAGCGTGTCGAGCGCACGCTCCGTCTTGCGTTGAAATTTATAAGGGCCGACACCGTCTTTGCGTTGCTGCTCTTTGAATGTCTTCAGTATGTTTGTGATAGCTTCGAGCCATGCTTTATCGAAAACGCTGGCGTCACCGGTTTCTTTCCAATATTGATAAGCCAGCCGGAGGGGATAACAGAGAGAGTCTATTTCCCATTTCCGTTCGTGCAGTTCGGGCTTCATATCTGTATTGTCCGACATCCAGTCACCGCCTGTAGGTCCATCGTTGTAGGCGTTGGCATAAGGGTCGATGTTGATACACATGAACTGGCGGCGGATGACGCCTTCGAGCATTTTCTTCAGTTCAGGGTCTTTGTTTGCCAGTTGTACGTAGGGCCAGACTTGTGCGCCTGAGTCGCGCAGCCACATGGCGTGAATGTCACCGGTATAGACAAATGTGTCGGGCTTTCCGTCCAGCAAACGATAATGCACGGTTGTGTCCAGTGTATTCGGGAAACAATTCTCGAACATCCATGCCAGTTTCTGGTTAATCAATAGTTTCTTTACCCGTAGGATTTCGGCTTCTACGGCTTTCGAAACGTATAGTCTGTCTTTTAAGACAGGGCGGTTGGTCTTGTAAGCGGCAGTCACCTGGGCATGGTTCACAATTTTGGTGTTGTCTTGTTTCAAGGTGGCTTCCATTGCTTTGGCATTGTTATGCATGCAAAACAAGGCTACGACGCATAAACCGATATTTCTCTTTTTCATGTTTTTAAGGGTGTTAATATATTCTTATTTATTATTTGACAGCTGCAAGACGGGCATACATTTCAACCATGGCGGCCTGGGTCAGCAACCATTTCCGGTTGTTGTGAGTACTTCCGCTGAGGTCGGTATTGAATAATCCTTTCTCATCCCGTGCATGTACCCAAGCATGATCCAGACTTTGATTAAAGGAATCCAGATAGATTTTGTTCAGGTCTGTCCGGTATAATTCGATAAAACCTCTGAGCATGACTGCGGTGAACCAGATATCACCTTTCTTCAGGAGCTTGATGGTTTTGCCTTGTTCTGTTTCGTAGTCCATGAAGAAATAGTTGTGACATGCCTGAGCGATGTTCCGAGCATCGGTCAGATAGTTCTTTTCACCGCTCAGTTGGTAAAGTAGGGTAGCCGACTGCATCATCTGCCCACTGTTATAGGCGAATTTGGCTTTACCTATTTTCCCGTCCAGAGCGATGTTGTCGAAGTACAGATAGTCGGTAGAGTCTTGCAGGTTTGCTTTGGTCCATTCATAAAGGCGTTGTCCTTTTACGAAGTATGCGCTGTCTTTCGTGGCTTTGAAGAGTTTCAGTGCAAGGACTGATCCGGGAGCGTTTGAGCAAGTGTTTTTGGAATCTTTCTTTTGTTCGCACCAATAGATACCGCCTCCCAGATGGTTGTCCATACCACTTTCTACGAAGTTCCAGATGAGTTGCGCTTTCTGAAGGTATTTTGTTTCTTTGGTAAGCATGTAAATGTCGATGAAATCAATGCCTAACCAGACATTATCGTCGTAGAAGCGGTCGGATTTCGGTGCGCTATTAATATATGAAGCGTAGGCTTCGGGAGTTCTATGGGTATCGAAATATTCTTCCAGTCCCACTAATACCTTATTATCAAGCAATGATTGATAGCTTGCATCGCTTGTTGTCTCGAATAAAGCGTTCACGGCTGAAAAGGTTCCGGAGTAGGGCCATAAATAAGAATACAAGTGAGGCATATTCTTTTGTTCTTCAGATGCCAGGTAGGTTACTGTGTGGTCACCAACGGTTGAAGGGTAGTTTTCGCGCAACAGGCATGTGCCGGAGACTGAATAATTCCGGTATAAAGAATCCAATGTTTGCTTGGCTCGTATCATAGCAAGTTCATTACCTACGAGGCCTTGTTTTTGCGTGTCACAACTTGTTATTGCCAGTACGCACATTAATAAATTGAAAAGCGCTTGTTTTGAATTCATCATTCTTGGTCTGGATTGTTATATTAATTATGTTTTTCTTTTTTCTCTTTTAAAGAAACAGGTAGTAGTTCCGACTACCTGTTTCTGTTTTCCTGTTCTTAATCTTTCTTACCTATTCTTTAGTCAAGGGGGCAAATGAAATTTCTTCTGTTTGCAAAGGTATGCGCAAATGTGGAAAGAGATATATGATTTTGTGACATTAGTGTATGGATGCGGGCTATGGCATAAATGCAGATAGATATGTCACAAAACAATAAAAAGAAGAGGAACAGCCCACAGAAGCATAAGGGGCTATTCCTTAAGAAGAGGAATTGCACCGGATATTCAAAGTGGAAACTGAAAATGTTGCTGTTGTTTGTGAAATTCATTGAAATGGACTACATTCGCAGGGAAAGGTAAACTAAAAAAGGAAAGGAATGAATTATGAAATACCCTATCGGAATACAGACGTTCAGTGAGATTCGTGAAAACGACTATGTATATGTGGACAAAACTGCCTTGGTTTATCAATTGGTCACTACCGGGAAAGTTTACTTCCTGAGTCGCCCCCGCCGTTTCGGAAAGAGTTTGCTGGTGAGTACGCTTGAAGCTTATTTCAGCGGGCGAAAGGAACTATTTGAGGGACTCGCTATCGCCAAGATGGAACAGGATTGGTTGGAATATCCTGTATTCAAGATGGATTTCAATGGCGAAGTATTTGCCAGAGAGGGAGTGCTGGA
This sequence comes from Bacteroides sp. UBA939, assembly GCF_002293435.1. Classification (GTDB taxonomy): domain Bacteria; phylum Bacteroidota; class Bacteroidia; order Bacteroidales; family Bacteroidaceae; genus Bacteroides. Next base: position 22,627 of record NZ_DBDF01000006.1, read on the forward strand.
AGACAAGATAGAGACCTATATCTCCAAATGGGAAGTGGTTTACGGCAAGGATCCGCTGGATCGTACCACCGGCGACCGTTTCAAAGGCGTTCTCGAAAGGGCGTGGAAGCAAACCGGCCGCCGTGCCGTGGTACTGATAGACGAGTATGACAAACCCATCCTTGATGTCCTCGATACGCCGCAGGAAGCCGTTAACCGCGATACCTTGAAAGGTCTCTATTCCACCTTCAAGAGTGCGGACGCCTTCTTGCAGTTCGTGCTATTGACGGGGGTGACCAAGTTTTCGCAAGTGAGCGTATTCAGCGGCTTCAACCAGCCGAATGACATCAGCATGGATCGTCGTTATGAAACACTCTGCGGCATCACGCAGCAGGAGATGGAAGATTATTTCGCCGAACCGATAACCGCATTGGCAGAAAGGTACGAGTGCTCCGTAGAAGAGATGAAGGACATGCTCAAGCAGCAGTATGACGGCTATCATTTCAGCAGTGGTATGACTGGTATCTACAATCCGTTCAGTCTGCTCAATGCCTTCGACCAAACAAGAATCTCCGATTTCTGGTACGCCACGGGCACGCCCACTTATCTGGAGAAGTTGCTGAAGCACAACAACGAGCAGATTAATGAACTGACCGGGAAATATTATATCCCTGCCATGTTCGTAGATTACAAGGGCAACGTGGAGAAACCTCTTCCCATGATTTACCAGAGCGGCTACCTCACTATCAAGGATTACGACCTGCGCCACAACATTTATCTGCTGGACTTTCCCAACAACGAGGTGCGGCAAGGGTTCCTCACCATGATAGCCAATGACTATCTGAGGCCGAAAGACGGCAATATCTCTTCGTGGGTCATTGATTCCCTCATGCTTCTGGAAGACGGCGACACGGAAGCGTTCCGCGATTCGCTCACGGCATTTCTGTTGAGCATCGCCTACGACAGCCATGATTCCGTAAGGACTCCGGATGCCACAGAGAAATACTTCCAATATACGTTTTACCTTATCCTGCGCCTGATAGGAGAAAGCAATTGCCGTCTTATCAACGAGAAGCGCCAAGCGCTGGGTCGCGTGGACTGCATCATCGAACTGAAAGATTACGTTTACATTTTCGAGTTCAAACTCAATGGCTCGGCTGACGAAGCGCTCCGTCAGATTGAAGAAAAGAATTATGCCAAGCCTTATCTCGGAGATAAGCGCAAGGTGATCTGCATCGGTGTGAACTTCTCGTCCGAGACGAGGACGGTGGAGGAATGGAAGGAAGTGATAACTCCTCTAACTCATGCACTGTGAATAATGCAGACTATAAGTAGCTGTTCATAATTAG
>NZ_DBDF01000163.1:0-12216 GCF_002293435.1 Bacteroides sp. UBA939
TGATTATGAATCATGCGCTCTAACCGGCTGAGCTATCCCGCCATCATTTCTTGATTGCGGGTGCAAAGATAGAGCTTTTCTTTAAACCTCCAAAATATTTGTGAATATTTTCTGTTCATAACAATGCCAATCAGAAGCAAAATCAAGATTCAAATCCTTATAAATGTATCCTTTGGAAGCAATCTGAATGGGTTATGCAACAAAAAAGGAGATGTATATTAATAAATTTGAAGAAACATATTCTATATTTAGAAAAAAGTCTCTATCTTGCAGACGCAATAAAAAGTGGAAATAGATTATGAACAGACAAAAGATTCATCGGGAATACCTTTTAAATGCTACATCAAAAAGCATTCTTTGGTCTGCAATAAGCACCCCTACCGGTTTGGAGGGTTGGTTTGCAGACAGGGTGCAATCGGACGATAAGGTTGTCACTTTCTTCTGGGGAAAGACAGAACATCGTGACGCGGAAATCATAGCCGTACGTGCATTTTCTTTTATCCGCTTCCATTGGTTGGATGATGAGAACGAGCGGGAGTATTTCGAATTAAAGATGACAAATAATGAACTGACGAACGATTTCGTATTGGAAGTCACCGATTTTGCCGATGCGAATGAAGTTCAAGACCTGTGCGAGTTGTGGGACTCAGAAGTTGATATTTTGCGGAGAACGTGCGGTTTTTAGTTAACTTTGATATAAAAACTTTCCACACTCCCTTTTTTATGCTAATTTTGTGTTTTCATTGCATGAAATAAGTAAAATGCTGCGCATAAAAAAGTTAGATATATTTATACTAAAGAGCTTTTGCATGCTCTTTATGGGCACTTTCTTCATTTGCCTTTTCATCTTCATGATGCAGTTTCTATGGAAGTACGTAGATGAAATGGTAGGAAAAGGATTGGAATTGAGCATCCTTGCACAATTCTTCTTTTATTCCGCTCTTACTTTGGTGCCGATTTCATTGCCGTTGGCTGTTCTGCTGGCGGCGCTTATCACTTTCGGAAATTTTGGTGAACGTTTTGAATTGCTTGCCATGAAAGCAGCGGGCATTTCATTGCTTAAGATTATGCGCCCGCTGATTGTGTTTATCATTCTCGTCTGTGGCATTTCTTTCTATTTCCAAAATGTGATAGGGCCGAAAGCGCAAGTCAAGTTGTGGACTTTGCTTATGTCGATGAGGCAGAAATCCCCGGAGTTAGATATACCCGAAGGTGTGTTTTATGATGAAATAGGAGGGTACAACTTATACGTAAAGCATAAGAACCGTAAGACGGGTATGCTTTATGACGTACTGATTTACAATTTTGAAAAAGGATTTGAGAATGCGCAAATTATCAAATCCGATTCGGGAAAGCTGGAAATGACGGCAGACAAGCAGCATTTATATCTGCATTTGTATAGCGGCGAACAATTCGAAAACCTGAGGTCGCAAAACATGAATCAGAATAATGTACCTTATCGCCGGGAAGCATTTCGCGCAAAACATGCTATCATCGAGTTTGACTCCGATTTCAATATGGTGAATTCGGATGTTATGAACAGCAGCTCCAATAGTAAAGATATGAAGATGTTGCAGACCAGTATTGATTCCATGAAGGTGGAGAACGACAGCGTGGGGCGGGTTTATTTTAATGAAGCGATAAACAGTACTTATAAGATACCGGTAGATCTGAAGAAAGCCGATACGTTGAAGATAGAACAGGCGCGCCTGAACGAGTATAATGTAGACAGTCTTTTTAGTGTAGCCACTTTGTCGCAGAAACAGAAGATAATGAACACTGCCGTGAGCCGTGCCGAGAGTGCGGGAAACGATTGGAATTTCAAGAGTTACAATGTAATCGCCACAGAGAAAAACCTTCGGCGCCACATGATGTCCTGGCATGAGAAACTGACACTTTCGCTGGCATGCCTTATCTTCTTCTTTATCGGTGCGCCTTTAGGTGGAATTATTCGCAAGGGCGGTTTGGGTATGCCGGTTGTGGTATCCGTACTTATCTTTATCATCTATTATATCATTAACAATACGGGATTTAAGATGGCGCGTGACGGACAGTGGATTGTCTGGATGGGTATGTGGACAAGTACGGCCGTATTAGCTCCGTTGGGGGCATTCCTAACTTATAAGTCCAATAACGACTCGGTAGTACTGAACGCAGATGCTTATATCAACTGGTTTAAGAAGATTGCCGGAGTTCGCAGTGTGCGTCATTTGTCCCGTAAGGATGTTATCATACAAGATCCTGACTATGCCCGTTTGCCGGCTGAACTACAAGCTCTCTCTGCCGATTGCCGGGCATACGTTGAGAAGAGAAACTTTAAGCGCGCTCCCAATTATTTCAAGTTGTGGATGGAAGATTCACGTGATGAAGAAATGGTAGCGATAAGCGAACGCTTGGAAGAATTGGTTGATGAGATGTCAAATACTAAATCGGCTCATCTGATGAATGCGTTGAATAACTATCCTATTATTCCTGTTTATGCTCATGTGCGTCCCGTTGATAACTATTGGCTAAGCCTGCTTTGCGGATTGGTAGTACCGGTTGGGTTGTTCTTTTACTTCCGTATCTGGGCTTTCCGTATCCGGTTAGGCAAAGATGTGGGGCGGATTATCGAGACCAATGGCGAGGTTAAAGAGATAATAGAAAAGGATTTAAGGTTATAGGAAAGAATCTGAGATAAATAAAAAAAGAATATAGAATGGAAAAAGTGAAATTAGATACGATAGAAGAAGCGATCGAAGAGTTCAAGGCCGGTAACTTCGTGATAGTGGTGGATGATGAAGACCGCGAAAACGAAGGCGACCTGATTATTGCTGCGGAGAAGATTACGCCTGAAAAAGTGAATTTCATGCTGAAATATGCCCGTGGAGTACTTTGTGCTCCGATTACAGTGTCGCGTTGTAAAGAACTGGATTTACCTCATCAGGTAAGTGACAATACTTCTGTTCTGGGCACACCTTTCACGGTAACCATTGATAAATTGGAAGGATGTACGACAGGTGTCTCTGCTGCCGACCGCGCAGCTACCATACAGGCGCTTGCCGATCCCGCAGCTACACCGGCAACTTTCGGGCGTCCCGGACATATCAATCCGCTATATGCTCAGGAAAAAGGAGTTTTGCGTCGTGCCGGACATACGGAAGCTGTGATTGATATGGCTCGCATGGCAGGACTTTATCCGGCAGGCGCTCTTATGGAAATCATGAACGAAGACGGCACAATGGCGCGACTGCCCGAATTGCGAAAGATGGCCGACGAGTTTAACCTGAAGTTAATCTCTATCCACGACATGATTGCCTATCGCTTGAAACAGGAATCTATCGTAGAAAAAGGCGTGGAAGTAGATATGCCTACCGAATACGGGCACTTCCGCTTGATACCATTTCGTCAGAAGTCTAATGGACTGGAACATGTGGCATTGTTCAAAGGAACATGGGAACAGGATGAACCGATATTGGTCAGAGTGCATTCCTCTTGTGCCACAGGAGATATTTTCGGTTCTAAACGTTGCGATTGCGGTGAACAACTGCATAAGGCAATGGAAATGATTGAAAAGGCCGGAAAAGGGGTGATTGTTTATCTGAATCAGGAAGGTCGCGGTATCGGTCTGATGGAAAAAATGAGAGCCTATAAATTGCAGGAAGATGGGCTTGATACGGTAGATGCCAATATTTGTTTGGGACATTTGGCCGATGAACGCGATTACGGTGTGGGCGCCCAGATTTTGCGCGAACTGGGAGTACACAAGATGCGGTTGATGACCAATAATCCTGTAAAACGTGTTGGGTTGGAGGCTTATGGACTGAAAATTATGGAAATAGTTTCTATCGAATCGGCACCCAATCCGTACAATGAACGTTACCTGCGTACAAAGAAAGAACGTATGGGGCATACTTTACATTTTAATAAGTAAGATGGCCTTTTCTTTTCTAATCTCAAGTAAATGTGTTTAATTTGTAGCTAAATTCATGCAACAACCATAAAATAAATAGAAAAATGAATCAATTATCGGATCGTTTAAACAGCTTGTCACCATCGGCGACACTGGCTATGTCTCAAAAGAGCGCTGAGTTGAAAGCTCAAGGCGTTGACGTAATTAACCTGAGTGTAGGAGAACCAGACTTCAACACTCCTGACTACATCAAGGAAGCTGCGAAGAAAGCGATAGATGATAACTTCTCTCGCTATTCCCCAGTTCCGGGATATCCGGCTTTGCGTAATGCAATAGTGGAGAAACTGAAAAAAGAAAATGATCTGGAATATACAGCGGCACAGATTTCATGCGCCAATGGTGCAAAACAGTCGGTTTGTAATGTCATTCTGGTACTGGTAAATCCGGGTGATGAAGTAATTGTGCCTGCGCCATACTGGGTTAGTTATCCGGAGATGGTGAAATTGGCCGAAGGTACTCCGGTGATTGTAACCGCCGGCATTGAACAGGATTTTAAGATTACTCCCGCACAGTTGGAAGCTGCCATTACCCCTAAGACTAAGGCGTTAATTCTTTGCTCTCCGTCAAACCCGACAGGTTCGGTTTACTCTCAGGAAGAACTGAAAGGTTTGGCAGACGTATTGGAAAAATATCCGCAGGTAATCGTGATAGCCGATGAGATCTATGAACATATCAATTACATTGGTAAGCACCAGAGCATTGCCCAGTTCCCGGAAATGAAGGAACGTACGGTAATTGTAAACGGTGTTTCCAAGGCTTATGCCATGACCGGCTGGCGTATTGGTTTCATTGCCGGACCGGAATGGATAGTGAAAGCTTGTAATAAGTTGCAAGGTCAGTACACTTCAGGTCCTTGTTCTGTATCTCAGAAAGCTGCTGAAGCTGCATATCTGGGAAGTCAGGCTCCGGTAGAGGAAATGCGTAAAGCCTTCGAACGCCGTCGCGACCTGATTGTGAAGTTGGCGAAAGAAGTGCCGGGCTTTGAGGTGAACGTACCTCAGGGTGCTTTCTATCTTTTCCCGAAGTGTGATTCTTTCTTTGGTAAGGCTGCCGGCGACCGTAAGATTGAAAACTCTGACGACTTGGCAATGTATTTGCTGGAAGTAGGCCATGTGGCTTGTGTAGGCGGCGCTTCATTCGGTGCGCCCGAGTGTATCCGTATGAGCTATGCAACCAGTGACGAGAATATTGTAGAAGCTATTCGTCGTATTAAGGATGCATTGGCCGAGCTGAGATAAGAAGTTGTATAAAAGATACAGGCTATATAAAAGTGAAAGAGTCCGGTTTCCTTAGAAACCGGACTCTTTCGTGTTGTTAAGTGTTGTTATTATTCTCCCGGGTGAATTGCTTCAGACGGACAAACATCAGCACAGGAACCACATTCTGTGCAAGTTTCGGGGTCGATAGAATAGATATCACCTTCAGAGATAGCCTCTACCGGACATTCGTCAATACAAGTACCACAAGCAACACAACTGTCATTAATTACGTAAGCCATTTTTTTAAAGTTTAAATTATTAGTACTAATTGGTTCGGCAAAAGTACTGCTTTTATTGGAGACTTGTTATCAATCGTGTTTAAAATGACTTAATTTGTATGTTGTCTAAATAATGCCGGGGAGAATTTGAGGTGGATAATGCAATAATCTGTCATTTCTGACGTTTTAGGGGTGTGAAACAAATAGCTCTGATACTCTTTGCCTTGCTTCTTGCTTCCGGTGCTTCGGCTCAGAAACGCAAAGTGCAAAACCGCCCGTACATTGACCAGCGGAGGTGGCATTATGGCTTTCTGGTAGGTATTCATACGCAGGATTATAAATTAGTGAATACAGGCTATGTGACAGAGGATGGTGAGACGTGGTTTGCTGATGTTCCCGAATATTCTCCGGGATTCACGGTAGGAGTGTTGGGAGAACTTTATCTGAATCAGTTTCTTTCTCTACGCTTAGTTCCGACTCTGCATTTTGGCGATAAGAAGGTGGTGTTTCGTGAGCATACCAGTGGTGAAGAGTATTCCCGGGCGATGAAATCGGCATATCTTTCCATTCCGATAGATTTGAAATTTGCTGCAGAACGTTTCAACAACTATCGTCCTTATGTTATGGCAGGCATTGCTCCTACGTATGATTTCAGCGTAAAGAAGCAGGGTGCTTTATTGGTAAAACCTTTCGATTGCTATGTAGAAGTGGGCTTGGGCTGTGATTTCTACCTGCCTTATTTCAAGTTGATACCTGAATTGAAGTTTTGTTTCGGATTGACTAATTTGATTAATAAAGACCGTAAAGACCTCACCGACCAGTCGCTATTAAAGTTCACGCAGTCTGTCGATAAAGTTACTTCGCGCATGATTGTGCTTACTTTCTATTTTGAATGAAGGTACTGTACAATTTCTTATTCTATCCTGAATGAGATTGTGAATGTAATGAGATACCCGTCTTCACTATTTGGACTTACCACATAACTGCCTCCAAAATGTTCGAATAGTAATTGATTGATTCTATGCCGCACGAATACTTTTTGGGAGGCAAATGCAGGGTCGGATAGCGGGCTGTTCGTGATATGGAATACCAGCAATCCCTTTTCTTCCTCTTTATTCAATTGTATTTTTATATCGCGTTCGGCTTCTTGGGCGACGGGGTATACTAACATGCTGAGTACAGCTTGGTTGAAACGGTTAGCATCTGTTTTGAACCACAGGCTTTCTACATCGGTTTCCAGCTCAATACGTATATGCTCTTTACTATTCATTTGTGCCATGTATATCAAGTCGTTGCACATCTCTCTTATTTCGCAATCCTGTATCTGGAATTTCATCATTTGAGCTTCCAGGCGCGAGAGGTCGAGCACATCATTTACCAGTTGAATGAGTTCGGTAGTGTTTTCCCGGATAATGGTGGAGTATTCCAACTTCTCGCTTTCGCTTAATTCCGAGTCAGTAGAGAGAAGCTGCGAAAATCCCACGACATTGTTTAAAGGAATACGGATATTGTAGCTCATGTTTGCCAGGAAGCGGCTTTTAATTTCGTTGGCTTCTTCGGCAATTTGGTTCAGCCGGGCTACCTCCTGTTCTTCTTTCTGCAATTTTTGCCGGCTGATATACATGTAAACTGCAAAAATGATGAGTATTAACAGTACAATCCCGATTATTACAGGAAAAATAGAGTAGATTTTCTCTAAGACGAAACACAGTATGACGGCGCATTTAATCATGTTCGATTCTCCTTTCATTCCTATTGTTTGTCTGGCGGATTGGATGTGTGAATAAAAAGCGGACACCTTCCGTATAATCCGGATCAATCCATATACTGCCGCCTACATGTTCTATTATTAGTTGGCAAATGGATAAACCGAGGCCGCTTCCCTGTGCATTCTCGTTCAGTTTTTCATAACGCTGGAATATATAGGGCTGCTTTTCTTTGGGGATGCCACAGCCTGTATCCGTGATGGAAAATAAAGCCGTATCTTCCGACGCTTTTTCCAATTGCAATGTGATACTGCCTTCGGTGGTAAACTTGGTTGCATTTATCAGCAGGTTTATCAACACTTGTTGCAGGCGCGAGGCGTCAGTTTCTATATACAGCTTCTCCAATGGGGTGACAAAGTGTAATTCCGCCTGCGTCTGTTTTACCTTTCCTACAGTATCGACTACATTCCTGCAAATAGTTATGGCATCATATTTATTCAAGTGAAACTGCAACTTCCCAAATTCCAGGCTTGACAGGTCGATAACATCATTAATGAGTTTCAGTAAGAGTTCGGAGTTCTGCTGAATGATTTCCGTACATTGCAACCGTGTTTCATTGTCCAGTCCTTCTTCTGTCAGTAGTGATGAAAAGCCGGAAAGTGCATTGAGTGGCGTACGTATTTCGTGACTCATATTAGAAAGGAATACGCTCTTGGTGTACATTGCCTTTTCAGCATTGCGCCGCGACTGCCCCAACCTCTCTTTTGACAGGGTGATTTTCTGCTTCTGTCTTTTCAGCCGGATTACTAATATTAATATGAAAACCGACAGGCCAAGTCCGAAAATAATAAAAGCGATGACGATTTTATTCTCTTCGGTATTGCTTTCCAACTCTGATTTATCGCTTTGGTAATTTGCTTTCAATAAGACTTCTTCCGCCTTTGAAGATTTCAGAATCGCCGGAACCGGATTGTTTATCCGGCTGATAATATAATCTATCAGTGTACCGGAATCGTAAGATAAGTCTTTGTGTATAAGTGATTGTAAGACGCCCATAAGTTCCTTGTTCGTCAGAGAAGCATACACTTCTATTGCTGATGAAAAGAGCAGAATGCCTGCAAACACCGATATGATGGCGGCTTTTTTCAATATAAAAGATATTATATTTGTTCATCTGCAAATATAATAATTATACTGAAAAAACAAAATTATTTATTGAATAATTATTGGAATATTTTAGAGTCTGTTTAAATTTTCCTCAGAAATAACTCTCAAAACAACACTGAGTAAAATTTAAACAGGCTCTTATACTAACCTATATTATTCATACTTCAGGAGTTAAAGGAGTTATCANNTAGGAGTTAAGGAGTTAAAGCCGGTAGTGCTGCTTGTGTTTTACAGAGTATTGGCTTTAGTTAAACTCCAATCCGAATTCATCTCTTAGTTGTAACAAGGCGCTGTTCTTTTGCGCCATCATCTGAAATAGCTCCACACGGTTGGTAGGACGAACGTTTTCTGCAGGGTCGCTCACGCGTACTGTCATGGTTGCTTTACTGTTTTTCAACCGCATGCGTAGATAATCCTGTAGTTCCTGTTTCTGTTCCGTAAATTCCTTGGCGACGATATTATTATCTACTACAACTTCAAAAGTAGTGGCATCCTGCATTGTCAGGTGCAGTAGTCGCATACAATTGGCGAGAGCTACTTGCTCCTGAGGCAAGCGTCCGGCATACTCCTGCCAGTAGAAGTTCACATCCTTTTCGTTGAAGGCGAGGTCTTCTTCAGGTTGTACACTTTCTTGGGGAGTTGCGGCAACAGCTTGTTTATTCTCTTCTTCCACACGCGGATGTTTGATAGAGATACTCAAGTCGGACATATTTACGACGCGCACTTTCTGTTCTTTAGCCTGTGTTCCGGAGGACTGTTGAAACTGCGGTGTTGCGGGAACTGCTTGCGGTGCAGCGGAGGTTGTCTGTTGTGCAGCGGAGGTTGTCTGTTGTACGGCAGAGGTTGTCTGTTGTGCAACATAGTTCTGTGGCGCCGGCTGTACTTGAGCCGTTGCAACGTTCGACACTTGTGTCGGGGGTGTGGCAGACGCTTGTGGCTGTTGAACAGCAACTGGCTGCGAGAATATTGGTTTTATAGCTTGTTGAGGGCTACGCCCACCACTGACGTCGTCATCTCCGGCGGTAAGTTGGGCTACCTGTATCAAAGTCAGTTCTACCAGTAATCTCTTGTTTTTGCTGGCGCGATAGTTCAGGTCGCAGTCATTGCAGAGTTTCATTGCCTTATAAAGAAAAGGTAGCGGGCATTTCTGTGCTTGTACCTGATAACGTTCACGAATACTGGCGCCTACTTCGAGTAGTGGCAGCGTAGCAGGGTCTTTGCTAACCAGCAAGTCGCGGAAATGCGAAGATAATCCGGTAATGAAATGGCTGGCGTCAAATCCTTTGTTCAGGACGTCGTTCAACAACAGTAAAGCGTCACTGACTTGGTTTGCCAGGAAATGATCCGTCAGACGGAAGTAATATTCATAATCCAGTACGTTCAGGTTCTCGATTACACTCTGGTAAGTGATATGCCCGCCGGTGAAGCTGACTACCTGGTCGAAGATAGACAAGGCATCGCGCATACCGCCGTCGGCTTTCAGTGCGATAACGTTCAATGCTTCCGGTTCTGAGGTAATTCCTTCTTTGGAGGCAACGTATGCCAGGTGGGCAACGGTATCTTCCACGGTAATGCGGTTGAAGTCGTATATCTGGCAGCGGGAAAGGATTGTGGGCAAGATCTTATGCTTTTCCGTAGTTGCCAGAATAAAGATAGCATGGCGGGGCGGCTCTTCCAATGTTTTCAGGAAGGCGTTGAAAGCCGAAGCCGACAACATGTGTACCTCGTCGATGATGTAAACCTTGTATTTCCCTATTTGGGGTGGGATGCGTACCTGTTCCACCAATTGCCGGATATCATCTACCGAGTTGTTGGATGCGGCGTCCAGTTCGTGGATGTTGTATGACCGCTGTTCGTTGAACGCTGTGCACGATTCGCATTGGTTGCACGCTTCTCCGTCTGCTGTCGGACTCATACAGTTGATGGTTTTGGCAAAAATGCGTGCACAGGTTGTTTTGCCTACGCCACGGGGGCCGCAAAACAGATAAGCGTGCGCCAGCTTGCCGATGGCAATGGCGTTTTTCAGCGTAGTGGTCAGGGCGTGTTGTCCCACTACCGATTCGAAGGTGGCAGGGCGGTATTTTCGTGCCGATACAATATAGTTTTCCATAACTCGGTATTTTCTTGCTCGTTACAATTTGTGCAAATGTAGTGAAAAAAAAGAATTTTCTCAGTTATTCCTCTTATCTTTGTAGGCGAAGAATCTATATCCGGTTTCTTTATGAGTTATTAATTCTCTAAATTCTAACAGTTCTGTCGATGGATAAATTAGCTACACTCTGGAGTTTTGTCCGCAAGTATAAGTACATGATTACGATTGTATTGTTTGTGGTGATTGTTGGTTTTCTGGACGAGAATAGTATTGTGCGCCGCATGGGCTATGCGAATGAAATCAGCCGCCTGAACAGTGAGATAGAGAAATACCGGAAAGACTACGAAGAGAACACGGAACGACTGAAGGAGTTGGCTGTAGATTCCGGGGCTATTGAGCGTATTGCACGCGAGAAGTACCTGATGAAGAAGCCGAATGAAGATATTTACGTATTTGAAGAAGACCTCGAAAAATGAAATCCCTGATACCTGCTTTGTTTATTATTGGCGCTTTTATGGTGCTGTTTGGTGCGGCGGTGTATATCACCGGCTGGGAATTAGCCCGTTATGTTTATACGGTTGGCGCTACTTTGGTGGCGTTGGTGCAAATAAACTCTCCCTCTACAAGTAAAAGTCCGAACGTAAAACGCCTTCGCCGGCAACAGATTTTTGCCGCATTGCTGATGGTGCTTGCGGGCGCATTCATGTTCTTCACTCATGGCAATGAATGGATTCTCTGTCTGACGATTGCTGCCATATTGGAGTTGTACACTGCTATTCGTATTCCACAGGAAGAAGCAAAAGAATAACGTATAACTACTTCGCCACAATTATTCTCCAATTCTCCCTCCCGGGGTTTTGAACCGCCTTATTCTCACGGTCTCACTTTATTCTCTTGTATCGCTTTATTCATCGGCGTTTAAATAGGTGAGGGCAGGCGCGAGGGTGGAGTGAGGGTGGAAGTTAGTTTCATAATGACATTTTGTATTTTTATTCACCTGAGAATGCGATATTTCCGTCCGATGGAAGAGTTGGGCGGAAATACGGAAGTAAAAATCCGTATCTTGTTGATAGTTAGTGGAATATCGAAATCTGTACATTTCTAAAAAATACGGAAGATTTCTTTGGAGAGATTTTAATGATTTTCGGGGGATTTTTTAAGAACGTTCAGAAGGTTTTTTAAAAACTGTCGGGACGTTTTTAAAAACTGTCGGAAGAATTATTAAGACTATTCATGCCGGATAGTGTGCCTTTTTATACGACATATATGTGGTTCGCGCACGGCATATATGTGGTTCGCGCACGGGATATATGTGGTTTGCGCACGGGATATATGCGGTTCGCGCACGAGATATATGTGGTTCACGCACGGCATATATGTGGTTCACGCACAGCATATACATGATTCCCGCACGGAATTGCCTGGTTTTCGTTCCGCATGTATTTGGCTTGCGCAAGAATAGGCGTTTATTGCATAAATTCTGTATATCAGTCACGATTTACATGGAATATCGGTATAAATATACAAAATATTGTGCCTGCAGCCTCTGTTTTTCCTTCTTTTGCGGAATGATGTGTTAGGTGATAGGCTATTTCATTATCTTTTTGCTATTATTGTTTGTGTATCCCTAACATAATTCTATTTAAGTACTCATCTTTCATTAGCTTATAATATCTTTCATTAGCTTCGCTCAAAACCTCTTTTATTATTTCATTGAAGAATAGTCTGAGCTTGTCGAAGGATTTCTTCTCCTTTGTGTTTCAGAGGAGGAGATGCTTCGACTACGCTCAGCATGACAGATACTATGAATGATAATATAGCG
>NZ_DBDF01000163.1:12305-17069 GCF_002293435.1 Bacteroides sp. UBA939
GCGTTATCCGCGTCTAAAAAATGATAGTATAAACTAATTATGAACAGCTACTTATAAAAAATAACGGTTACTTGAGTTTTTTCTATTCCGTATATACTTCTTTTGCTTGTTTCCCAACTCCTGGTGTCGAAACCCCGGTTTTTTTTAAGCGCCTGCATAGAATACTTTACAGCCCAAAAGCCATTTGGACTGTGTTTGTTATTGTGATAGCTTGGCGGATTATCCGCAATTTTATTGGTTAACCGTTCTCTGAATTCACCGGATTTTATCCGTAGTTCATCGAATTCTCTGCTGTAATTCAGCAGGAAAGGCTGTATGCGGATAAATAAAAGTCTTACCTTTGAACCACAAATCAATAACAATAGAAATATGGAAAAGAAACAAGAATCCCAGTCCCATGCAGGCCTGTCAGCTAAAGTACTGATTGCTGCGCTTTTTATCATTTCCGGAATATTACTGTTTGCCCGCAATATGGCTTGGATTAGTTATGAACTGTTTGATGTCATTGTATCCTGGCATAGTCTGCTTATTATATTAGGTGTTTATACAATGGCGCACCGCCATTACATAAGCGGCATCATCCTGGTATTGATTGGCGCTTACTTCTTAATTGGAGGACTCTCGTACTTGCCGGAGAACTCACAAGCCTTTGTCTGGCCTGTGGCGCTTATAATTGCCGGGGTGCTTATTTTTGTAAAAGTGCGGCAGAAAGAATATTGGATAAACAAATACATGTGCCACAATCAAAAGTGGGCGGAAGGAAAAAGAGACCAAAGCCACATGAACGCGGATAATGGTGAACAACAAAACGTGTCGGAAGATGGTTTCCTGCATTCCAACACTGCCTTTGGCGCAACACGCCATGTTGTATTGGATGAGCTGTTTAAGGGAGCAAGCATTCGTACATCGTTCGGAGGAACCGTCGTTGACTTACGCCGTACGCACATCGCTCCCGGAAAAACATACATTGACGTCGACTGTTCCTGGGGAGGGATAGAATTGTTTATTCCTTCTGATTGGAAAGTTGTCATACAATGCAATGCCTTTTTGGGCGGTTGTGAAGACGAACGTTGGAAAGGCGCAAATATAAATCAAGAGTGTATATTAATAATTCGCGGAAGCATTTCTTTCAGCGGATTAGTGATTAAGGATTAATATGAGAACGCATCCCATAATAGACCATCCTTATTATTGGTTTCCGGCGTTTGTACTGATACTGGTTTTGGTAATTACCCAGGCAACCCTGTCTTGGGGATATGCCGGCGCCGAATGGTTCCCGGCTCTGATGGACGGAGTTGTAACAATCGGATGGTTTGCCGCACTGGCATACCTCGCCTGGTTTGTGACAGACCTCATATCAGTACCTCAAACAAGCATCATTGTGATTGTAGCAGGAATACTGTTATGGATTGCAGGGAGTTTCATGTTCTGCAACCTTATGGTTAAGATAACAGGGATACATTATATCTCCTTCGTCCTAACGATACCTTTCCGGCTTTTGTTCGGCATACCGGCGTGGATAGCAATCGTATTGTGGTATCGTTTGCTGGCAGTGAAGAACACGGAAGTGCAAAAGGAAGGGTTCGTTGCGCCACAGGAACAAACTGAGATACCGGAACAGCAAGAAGAAATAGTTGACCGTATTACCGTGAAGGACGGTTCGCGGATACATATTATTAAAGTAGATGAAATACTGTACATTCAGGCTTGCGGAGATTATACAACTTTGATAACTCCGGCAGGAGAATACATCAAAGACCAGACCATGAAGTACTTCGAGTCTCACCTTCCTGCCGATAATTTTGTACGTATCCATCGCTCTACGATAGTGAATGTGACACAAATCTCACGGGTTGAGCTTTTCGGCAAAGAAACCTATCAGGTGACACTGAAAAACGGAGCGAAGCTAAGAGTAAGTCTGACCGGATACCGGTTGCTGAAAGAGCATTTGGGAATATGATGGTTTAGCGGAATGGAGCTTCGCGGTGATTTACTCAGCTAACCTGAATTATTCATGCTTCAGGAGTTAGAGGAGTTATTACCCAACAAGTTGGCTTAGGAGTTAAAGCTGATACTAAGGTTATATGATTCACGGAGTATCGGCTTTAACTATTTAACTACTAACGAAGTGATAACTACTTTAGCTACAGTATGAATAATGCAGGATAGAAAAAAAGAAGCCGCCATCCATACTTTCCGGATAGCAGCTTCTTCTTTTCTATTTACTACTTTTCTACTTATTACTACTTCTTCTCCCCCTTCTCCTCTTTCGTTTCCGGATGAATAATTCCCTTCACCGTCTCACCGATAGGCAGTTTATCCAACACACCGAGGCTTGGGGCTACTGTCTTGACCAGCGTATTGAGGAAGTTGCTTGTACCTCCGTTGCCGCCGTCGAATACGGTGATGTTGCCTAAGTTCATGTGTTCGAAGGCCTTGACCTGTTCGCCGGCTATTTCCTTCCACTGGTCTACCATCTTGTACTGGATGGCGATGGCGGGGTTCGATTCTGCCGCACGCACCATTGCTTCAAAACCTTCGGCTTCGGCAAGCAATGACTTCTTCTTACCTTCGGCTTCGGCTTCCAGTTTCATGCGGATGGCTCTTGCTTCCGCCTCGGCTTGTGCCAATGTGGCTTTTGCACGGGCTTCGGCTTCACGAATCACTTTCTCGGCAACGGCATCCGCCTGAAGTATGGCTTCCTGCTTGGCTATTTCGGCAGGGACAATCTTGTCGGCTTTCAAAGAAGACTCTACCTTGCGGGCTTTGGCTTCTTCCACTTCTTTCTGGGCAATCTCACGGGCTGTCTGTACGGCAGCTTCCGAACGAGCGTGCGCTTCACCTGCCTGCTTGTCGGCACTGGCTCTTGTTACTGCCAACTCTGCGTCGGACTGTGCAACGGCTTTCTGCGCTTCGTTTCGTCCGATGGCTGCTTTCTTACCGGCTTCCGCCTGTTTGATTTCCATGTCGGAGTTCAATTCGGCAATGCGGCTTTCCTTCTCTGTGTTGGCTTGCTCAATGCGGATATTCTTTTCGGCCTCAGCCTTTGCTACCTGCGATTCTTTCTCGGCGTTGGCAATGGCTACCTGCGAGATTCTGTCCTTATCGGCATTCGCCACGGAGATTTCCTGCAGTTTCTTTGTTTCGGCAATGGCGATATCCTGGTCTTTGCGCGTTTCGGCAACCTTTGTTTCACGTTCCTTAATCTGTGCGGCAATCTTGATGGCACCCAGTTTCTCCTGTTCTTCGATGTTTGCCTGGGCTTCGTTCAACGCTTTACTTTCGGCTTCCTTACCAAGGTTGACGATATAGTTGGCAGCATCGCGGATGTCACTGATGTTGATGTTCATCAGGTAAAGACCGAACTTGCGGAGTTCCGTGTCGATGTTGTCCTTTACTTTGGCGAGGAACTTGTCGCGGTCGGAGTTGAGTTCTTCAATGGTCATGTCGGCAATAACCAAACGCATCTGACCGTACACGACGTCCGTAATCAGGTTCTGCTTGTCGTCCATCGTCAGTCCCAGCATACGTTCGGCGGCGTTCTGCATGACTTCGGTGTCGGTGCTGATGGCAACTGTGATGGTGGTGGGCACGTCCACGCGGATGTTTTGGGCAGAGAGTGCGCCGGTCAGTTTGCAGTCTATCTGCATCGGCTTCATCGACAGGAATTCGTAGCCCTGGATGATGGGCCATACAAATGCGGCGCCACCGTGATACAACTTGGCGGACTTCTTTTCGCCGCCCGTTTTACCGTACACTACCAGCACTTCGTCACTTTTACACTTACGGTAGCGAGAGAGGATACCAATAAAGGTAAGCAAGATAACCGCCACGAGTATGGCGGCCATAATCATCATTTCTTGTGTCATAAGATCCATTGTTTTGAGTTTGTTTATTTGATATAGAGTGTTCCTTCTTTATAGGTGGTGATGACGGTTCTGTCGCCCGTCTGGTAAGCTTTGTTCGTTTCGGACACAACGTCTACCTCGCGCATGGCGCCGTCGCGACTTACCTGCACGGTGTATTTGCCGTTGCCTTGCCCGAAGTAGATGGTGCATTCGCGTCCCACGAGTTGCTCGGTCTTTTCCGTCTTGTTGACCTGTTGCAGTTGGTAGGCTTTCTTATAGAGAAACCACACGGCGTAGACGAAGAACAGGCCTATCAGGATAGCTATTCCATAGCTCAGGATGTCAGTATTTCCAATCAGATACATGTACCAGCCGAAGCCGATGCCGAAGTGGGTAAGTCCTTTGAAGGATATTACGCTGCTGATGTCGGCATCTACATCGAGGTCCGTATCAATGTCTCCGAAGAAGATGGAAAGGACAAACTGTATCACAAAAATACTTGTTGTGACAAGGGCGATAATCAGGAATATATTACTGCTCATAGTAATTGGGGATTAATGTGTTTTACAATACATCGGTAAATATACTATCCAAATATAGGCATTTGCGGAACACGCACAAAGAAATCGTTTCTTAATTTAACAAAATTTCTTGAAGAGGGGGCAATATTGCGTCCGGCACGAGGGGCAACCGGGAGAATTCAGCGGAAGAGCGGGTATGCAGCCGATACGGGATTTTGTTTTGTTTATTGAAATCACGGGCTTCACTCCATATTTGCCGAAAAGCCCGTTTACCTCCATCCGGAGCACTGTCTGGGAGGGGTAAGTGAGTATATGATTGAATAGGGTTCGGTCGTATACTGAAATAGGTTCAGTCGTATACTAACCTGTATGATTCATACTTCAGGAGTTAACGT
>NZ_DBDF01000163.1:17083-34844 GCF_002293435.1 Bacteroides sp. UBA939
CGTATAAGGGTACCTTTATACGGAGCGGGTACGGAGTTGGTAATGCTTTGACACGGCCCTGGTACGGAGCAGACACGATTTTAGTACGGTTTTAGTACAGCGATAACTCCTTTAACTCCTTTAATCCCTCTAACTCCTGAGGCATGAATTATTCAGGTAAGGTACGTTTTCCTCCTACCGGGAGGTTGCTCTTCTTCGATAGTGGAGTTGTGCTTTTCTACTTGTATTCTTCTATTAGTAGAACTGAATATTACTCTGTGTCTGACTTCTTTGTTCCCACTTTAAGTCCTGCAGAATACTGGCATTGGCACGGATCGTAAAATTATAGTATTTGTACACGCCGAAAGGGGAAAGGCTGGCGGTCATACTAAAGCAATGCAAATCACGAGTCAGATTAAAAGAAGTTTGCACTATTTTCTTTGCTTCGAAGTCATAACCGGAGTTAAAGCTAATAGCCCACTTGTTGGAAATCTTAATATTACCGGAGGCGCTAAGATTCTGTGTGAACTTATAAGGATAACGCATCGTCTTCCGGTTAATACTCTTTGAGCGGTCTTCAGAAATGCCATAGCCATAGTTAAAGTTCAAAGACCAGGGCATTTTAAATACCTGATAGCCATCAGCATCTACCTGAGCTTGTTCTTTCTTCTTTGTTGGGCTGCCATCGGTATTGTCTCCCATATTCATGTTGTCATCGTCTTCCGAGTGTTCACCCGATTCGTCTTTCTCCTCTTCCTCTTCTCCTTTACCGAAGATTTTCATAATCTTCTTCCATGTATCATTATTAAATGTATAACTTATCGAAGAACTATAGCCCTGGAAACGGCCAAAACGACCATAAGACCATTCCGTACGATTGCCTTCAACCACATTACCCCTACTGTCAAACGCGTAAGCGTATGTAGCAAAAGAAGAACTAAGACTAAACGTATAACTATCACTCAGTTTCAAGCGTAAACGAAGGTTCAGATTACTCCACGGGCGCACAGTAGCCGCCATATTGTAACCAATACTCGCACCCAGTTCATCAATCAAGCTGCGCTTGCGTATAGAGTCATTCTTATCTTTAAACTTCATCTCCAGGTTATTGGAAATATCAAACTGGATATTTCCCGACTTTCCCCGTCCCGGTACGCCGAACATTTGGTTGGCATAAGGTGAATAGGTTACAGTATCTATTCTTCCATCCGCATTCATCCTGGTATAAGAGTCGTAAAATCCGTATTGAGAAGAACCGAAATCCGGAGTAGCGCTGATACTGACTTGCGGAGTAATCACATGGCGAATCTGAATTTCCCGTTTCTTCGCAAACAGTGGCTTGTACATAGCATAGATCTTTGTATTAAGCCCCAAACTGGCACTGTAATTATATACTCGGTGAAAACCATAAATGGTATCGGTATTTACTTCTCTGCCGGTAGTTCCTATGGTCGGATCCCAATCTTTCATTATCTTAGTTGTGTACCAACGCTCTGTATAGCTGAATGAAGGAGTCAGATTGAAGTATTTGAATAAGGTGAACGTAGCGCTGACCGGTATATCGTGTTTCATACCGTTTTTCCAATCCTTTATTAAACTGGACTTGAATAACAGGTCGTCTTTGGTAGCGATGCTATTGGATAGACGGCCGGTGTAACGAATCGAAATCTTTTCATACCACTTTTCGTCACCTACCGCACGTTTTCTTTTAAAGGGGAAAATAGTACTTAGGGTGATATTCAAGTCCGGCAGGGTTACGGAGATAGAAGAATCCCGCATGTTCTGTGAAATATTGGCTGTGGCGGCAATGGACAGTTTCTGATCGGGGAAGTTACGGGAATAACTCACGCTGGAGGTTTTAGTGTTTTGCGACATTGCCTGTGCGTTATACATGTTGCCGACATTGGTACGTTCATAACTGCCGGAAGTGAAGTTGACGCTGGCAGAGAATGTAGAGTTGGGGTTTGCCTTCGGGTCCTGGCGATGAGACCATACCACCTTAAAGTCTTTAGCAACATAATAATCGTCCAATCCTTTATCACCTGTCTTGGTTACCTGATAACTGGCTTGCAGTAAACCTGAGTACTTGTAACGGACGTTATAATTGGTCTCGGCATTCAAAGACCAGGAACCTTTCGTAAAGATATCACCTCGCACCTTCAAGTCCATCTTGTCACTGATAGCGAAATAATAGCCGCCATCCGTCAGGCCAAATCCGCGGCTGGAGTCATCCATATAAGTAGGCATAATGAAGCCGGACGAGTAACTGCTGGAGAAGGGGAAGAAGAAGAAGGGCACGACAAGAGGTAAGGGTACATCTTCAACTACCAGATATGCCGGTCCGGTCACAACATTTTTCTTGGGGCGGACTTTGGCATAAGTCATCTGCATATAGAAGTGGGGATGTTCATGGTTGTCGCAAGTAGTATAGCGGCCGTCTTTCATATACAACTCATCATTCATGCCTTTCTTGGCATTATTTCCCGTAACATACCCTTCGCCCTGCTGGCTGACAACATTACTGATAAGCCCTTTTTTGCTTTTAAAGTTGTACCGGATAGTATTTGTTTCGTAAGGTGTATCTCCATCTTTGAACACCGGTCTTCCTGTTATCACTTTCAAGGAGTCTTCCACGCCACGGGCATAAACTGTGCTGCTGTCCATATTCATGGTTATTATCTCGGCGGTCAGTTCTATTTTTTGATAGTTTACTTTACCGTCGCCATACAAATGGGCAAAACCACCTAACGTGAATACAATAGAGTCGTTGGCTTCGTAAGTGACCGGTGCATCCAGTGCTTGCTTTTTCTTTTCGATCGGTAGTACCTGTACCGTATCGTTTTCCAGTGCAAGGGAGTCATTTCTTAATGTATCTCCTTTCTGCAAAGCGTTGCCGATATTGAACGTGTCGGTTCGTTCAATTCCGGGAAGAGTCGACCTCTCCCGTCGACGTTGCGAAAGGGCCTCGCCGGATAGTAGGAGAAATGCGAGTAACAGTATGTATGATATGAATGTATTTGCTTTCAATAGGGTAATTAACTAATAGTTTCCGCTTGGATGGGCAAAAGTACGTAAATTATGCGGATAATCTCTTTATTTTAAAGAAATTTAGAGCCTGTTTAAATTTTGCTCAGCATTGTTTTGAGAGTTATTTTTGAGGATGTTTTTCTGTTTTTATGAGGAGCATAGCGGGCTATGTGACGAGTGAAAACAGAAAAACAGACCGAAAATAAACTCAAAACAAGCTGAATAAAAAACTTTTTGAGGAAAATTTAAACAGGCTCTTAGAATGCTACAAAAACTGTTCGCACCACCGATCGAAGCGTTCCAACCCTTCGGTGCCATAGTGCAAAAGGCTTTTACGCGCTTTCTTTATTGTTTTCTCACGCTCCAGATGGGTTTTGGAATAGAATTTATCGGCAAAACAGATAACTTGTTCTTCAAGACTTACAGGAAGCATATCTCTGTGGGGAATAGGCAAATCTTGTGCAATGATGTCACTTAAAGAAAGCCCGGCTCCCGTATGCCGTTCGCATACCAGTGCATGGCGCGGGTATCCTTCCCGGCGTATTAAATCGGCTCCTAAATAGCCATGGCAAATATAGGGCTTGTCGCCAAGGCAGAAAATGCCGGGTGCATCCGTAAGAAAGATACCGATATCGTGTAGCATACCGGCTTCGTACAAAAAGTCTCTGTCCAGATTAAGCTCTGGATGATGGTCTGCAATCCACAGGGCTTTTTCGGCAACCAAGCGACTATGTACTAATAAGATATGCTTTTGTTCATTATCCTCCGGATAATATTTGTCAATAAGTGCAATAGGTAACATTTATTTCTTTTTTAAGTTTATACATGTAGGGCTTTATGTTTTCTCCTCCCTTTTTCTCTTCTTCCATAATTGCCAACTGTTTATCAGGTTCTGCCACAAAACATAGGAACCCGGTCCTACGGATGAAAGGGGATTCAAATAAGTATAAGACATCCAAATGGCAAGAACGGTATTTTTCTGCCCCAATGCTTGCCCGCCACTGATACGGTCGTTATAATGCCCGCCAATCTTTTTGCCCAGGAAGAACTGCAAGCAACAGGTTATCAATCCTGCTAAAGCAATCAGAATTTGAACGGATGCGGGTGCGTCACTGTTCACTAATGAGCGGACGGTTTGTCCCGATACAATAATAAGCGCCACGCTCCACAGGTAGAAAGCAAGATAATGAAACTTTAATAAAAAGCGATGCACACGTGGCATGCACACCCTTATCAGCCACGCCAGAAAGAAAGGCAGAAGCAATAACGGAAAAACCTTACCCAGAATTTTCAGGAAAGCGGCAAAGAATGTTATATCAGCATGAGGCTCCACCAGAGGGAAAACTATCGGAACCGTTACTGCCGCCAGTAAATTTGATAACAATGTATAAGTGGTTAGCGTAGATGCACTTCCTCCTAATTTGCCTGTTATCACCGCAGCCGCCGTAGCCGTAGGGCAGATGAGGCAAACCATTGCAGCCTCGAAAACTTCCCTGTAAGTCTCATCCATCGGATAGCATATCAGCAGAGCGGCAAATGCCAAGCAGGAAAGAGTCTGGAACAATAGCAACCAACCATGCCATGCTTTGGGTTTCATTTCGTGCCGGTTTTCTACTTTGCAAAAGGTAAGAAGTAGTTGGGTGAATATAAGTAAGGGAATGAAATATGCAATCAAATCATTGATATATGGTTTGGTAAACGCTAAAAAAGAAGCATTTGCAAAAATGAAATATCCCAAAGTACCCGAAAGCATTGCCAACGGCAATGTCCAGTTCTTAAAAAAACGAACTAACATACCTGTTTTAATTTAATCCGCAACTGCAAAATTAATAAACGCTTTGATTCAACAAGTTGAATTACCATTCGTCCGGTTGACAGGCTTTTACCACCTCTGAATAATGTAAATCGGTAGATAAAGGAGTTATCGCTTCGCTTGGTAGTTATCAGCTTTAACTCCTTTAGCTACTGAGCGAAGCGATAGCTCCTTAACTCCTGATTGACATGAATAAGGAATGAAAAAGAGCTGCCCGGCCGTCCCGACTGATAAACCGCGGCAATTTATGGAAAATATATCAAATGGCAAAGCCGGCAGGAAAAACATTCTTTCCGGGACATTCTTTCTCCGGTTCCTATCCGGTTCTTCTCCGGCTCCTATCCAATTCCTATCCAATTCCTATTCAGTTCCCATTCAATTCCCATCCGGTTTTTATCCAATTCCTATACAGTTCCTGTCCTTACCCGCTCCTCTATTGCTCCTCTTATAGCACTTCATATAAGAGAGGAGCAGAAGAGGAGCAGAAGAGGAGCGGGTAAGGAGCGGGTAAGGAGCAGAGTAAAGCGGGAATAGTAGCGGAACAGCGCCTTTCGCTATTTAAATAAATCTATCACAAAATCATAAAAAAAATAACAAAACTTCAAATAAAGCATTAGTTTTCTATAAATTTCCACTACATTTGCATCAGTTTTGACTTATGAAACTATATAAGCGTCACATATTGTATATATATATCTGCTTCGGGCTACTTGTTTCCCCTTTTTGGAGCAGTAGCATCAAGGCGAAAGACTTTGTTGTTGTTATTGACCCCGGGCACGGAGGACACGATCCGGGCGCCTTAGGCAGAATATCCAAGGAAAAAAGCATTAATTTATCCATTGCCCTCAAGCTGGGAAAACAAATAAAGAAAAATTGTCCGGACACAAAGGTTGTCTATACTCGTGAACGGGACGTTTTTATACCGCTTGACAGACGGGCCGAGATTGCCAATGAGGCCAAAGCCGATCTGTTTATATCCATCCACACCAACTCTATAGCGGGTAGCCGAACCATTAGTGGCACTTCTACGTGGACACTCGGTTTGGCCAAGTCGGACGCCAACCTTGAGGTTGCTAAACGCGAGAACTCAGTTATTTTATACGAAAGCGATTATGAAACAAGATATGCAGGGTTCAATCCGGGTTCGGCAGAGTCTTATATTATATTTGAATTCATGCAAGATAAGTATATGTCGCAAAGCGTACACTTGGCTTCGCTGGTGCAAAAAGAATTTCGAAACACCTGTAAACGTGTTGACCGCGGTGTAAACCAAGCCGGTTTTTTAGTCCTGAAAGCCAGCGCCATGCCGAGCATTCTGATAGAATTAGGATTTATATCCAATCCCACGGAAGAACGCTACCTCAACTCCGAAGCCGGTAGTACCACGCTTGCCAACGGCATTCTTCGGGCTTTCCTGACTTACAAACGTGAATATGAACTCCGGTTAACCGGGAGCAGCCACACTGTGCTGCCCGATAATACGGTTCCCGATAGAGTAGAGACATCTGATTCTGCTTCCGGAAAAGCCGATATGCCTCATGCCACATCCCGGCAACCGGTATCATCCGCCGGCAACCGCGTTCAGGATGCACAAAGCGCAGGAAAAAAGCCGAAGGTGCAAACCGGTAATAGCAATCCGGTGTTTAAAATACAGATATTGACTTCCCCCCGCCCACTTGCTGCCAATGACAAGCAGTTGAAAGGCTTAAAGGGGGTGGAATATTACCAGGAAGGCGGGCTTTATAAATATACATATAGCGCATCAACCGATTATAATAAAGTGGTACGCACCAGGCGGGAACTATTGAAACTGTTCAAGGATTCCTTTATTATCGCTTTCAAAAATGGAAAAAAAGTAGATATTAATGCCGCTGTTAAAGAATTCAAAGAAACAAAAAACAAATAAAGACTATAACACCATGACGAAGTATCTTACTAAAGAAGTTAGAATAGGAATTGCAGGCATCATTGCCCTCTGCATATTAGTATATGGCATAAACTACCTGAAAGGCGTTCAAATGTTTAAACCGACCAGCTATTTCTATGTGAAATTTCATAATGTCAACGGATTAACGAAATCAAGCCCGGTCTTTGCCGATGGCTTCCGCGTTGGTATTGTGCATGACCTTTTCTATGACTATAACCAATCCGGGACAGTAATTGTGGAGATTGACGTAGAACCGAGCCTGCGCATTCCCAAAGGAAGCACTGCGGAGTTAGTATCCGAATTGATGGGAGGCATAAGAATGAATTTACTGCTTGCCAACAATCCGCGAGAGAAACACCAGGTAGGTGATACAATACCGGGGAGCTTAAATAACGGTGTAGTGGATAAAGTAGCCGAACTGATGCCGCAAGTCGAAAAAATACTTCCAAAGTTAGACTCCATTCTGGCTTCATTGAATACCATACTTGCCGATCCTGCTATTCCCAGTACTCTGCACAGTATGCAAAACACAATGGCAAACATGGAAGTTACAAGCCGGCAATTGCAGGCTATTATGAGCAAAGACATCCCGCAACTTACTCAGAAATTGAATACTATCGGCGACAACTTTGTCGTTATCAGCGATAATCTGAAGGAAATAGATTATGCGGCAGCATTTGCCAGTATAGACTCTACTTTGGCAAACGTAAAAATGATTACAGACCAGTTGGGGCGTAAGGACAATACGATTGGTTTATTACTGAATGACCCGTCGCTCTATAATAACCTTAACGAAACGACAGCCAATGCAGCCACTCTGCTCGAAGACCTGAAATCACACCCGAAAAGATATGTTCACTTCTCTTTATTCGGTAAAAAGGATAAGTAGAGAAACTATTTATTAAGTAGAAAAAATCGCCTATATAGAATTTATCTAAATAAAAAGGGCGAGTGGATTTGGAGGAAAAAGTTCTGAAAAGTCCATGTAATAACAGAAAAAATCCTTTTAGCATAGTTGCCTAAAAAACGCAAATAGACCTGTTTTGCTGGCTATCTACTTGTAATTCAGGCACTTATTAAAATGCAATAGCCCCTCTTCGAAGGTGTTTGTATGATATGTGATAAGTGGTTGAAAGTAAAGAGCTTATTGTTTCTATATGAAAAGCAAGAAAAAAGGCATTTGTTTTTTTGAAATAAGATTCCCAAATTTGCAAACGTAGAAGTA
Source organism: Bacteroides sp. UBA939 (assembly GCF_002293435.1). GTDB lineage: Bacteria > Bacteroidota > Bacteroidia > Bacteroidales > Bacteroidaceae > Bacteroides. Next base: position 25,055 of record NZ_DBDF01000163.1, read on the forward strand.
TTGCTTAATTAATAAACGTATTAAGAACCGTTATGAGTGAATTAAATCATGTCGGGCTATGGAGCCGTTGTCTCGAAATTATTAGAGATAATGTTCCTGACCAGACATACAAAACATGGTTCCTTCCTATTATACCTTTGAAATATGAGGACAACACGCTGGTCGTACAAGTACCCAGCCAGTTTTTCTATGAATTTTTAGAGGATAAGTTTGTAGACTTGTTGCGTAAAACTTTATATAAAGTTATAGGTGACAGGACCAAGTTGCTGTATAATGTTATGGTAGATAAGAGTTCGCGCACCACCGTGAATCTTGAATCTACCCCGCGCACTATAATTCCGCAAAAGAAAGTAATCGGCAAAGAAATACCACAAATTCCTGTAGCTGATTTAGACCCGCACTTAAATCCGGAATACAATTTCGAAACATTTATCGAAGGTTATAGCAACAAGCTTTCCCGCAGTGTGGCAGAAGCCGTTGCATTGAATCCTGCAAAAACAATCTTCAACCCATTATTTTTCCATGGCACTTCGGGAGTCGGTAAAACACATCTCATAAATGCCATCGGAACTAAAATCAAGGAGCTTTACCCGGAAAAGAGGGTGTTGTATGTATCCGCTCATTTGTTTCAGGTGCAATATACTGATTCCGTACGCAACAATACCACCAATGATTTTATCAATTTCTACCAATCAATTGATGTATTGATCATTGATGATATTCAAGAGTTCGCAGGCGTGACCAAAACTCAGAATACTTTCTTCCATATATTCAATCATTTGCACCAAAACGGGAAGCAGTTGATTTTGGCTTCCGACCGGGCACCTGTATTATTGCAAGGTATGGAAGAACGGCTTATCACTCGTTTCAAGTGGGGAATGGTGGCTGAACTGGAAAAACCGACAGTGGAATTGCGCAGAAATATCCTGAACAATAAGATACATCGTGATGGCTTACAATTCTCGTCGGAGGTAATTGATTATATTGCAGAAAACGTTGGTGACAGCGTACGCGATCTGGAAGGTATTGTTATTTCCATCATGGCGCATTCTACTATATATAACAAGGAGATTGACCTGGAGTTGGCACAGCGCATCGTGCGGAAAGTAGTGAAAAGTGAAAGCAAAGCCATCACCGTTGATGATATCATCAATGTGGTGTGTAAGCATTTCTCACTGGATGTTACAGCGATTCATACCAAGTCGCGTAAGCGGGAAGTGGTACAAGCGCGCCAGATAGCCATGTACTTAGCCAAGTCGTATACGGATTTCTCCACGGCCAAGATTGGTGCATTGATCGGTAATAAAGACCACGCCACCGTATTGCATGCTTGCAAGACAATTAAAGAATTACGGGAAGTGGACAAGGCTTTCCGCGCCGAAATAGACGATATTCAAACTTCATTGAAGAAGCGGGGTTAAAAACCCTGCTTCTTCATTACCCTCCAAAGATTCTCGGACATTGCTTCGTTATCCTCTTTCTTGTAACGTACATCCGTGAAGACCTGGGCTAAAGTTTCTTTCTTATTCTCAAGGACGAATTGCTTGTTTTCAGGCAAAGACTCCTTACTGGCATACAAACGATTGATATCTTCCGGTGTATAATCATGATAAGTTTCTTCATGCACAATGGCTTCCAATGGCAGGCGTTCTACCTGTGCGGGTTCTTCTGCCGGCCAACCTACTGTTACCGTGGTTATGGGAAATACCAATTCCGGCAACTCCAACGCTTCGATAATCATTTGCGGATTATAAGTAGTAGTGCCCAAATAACAAATACCCAATCCCTTCTCCTCCGCTGCTACGCAAAATGTTTGTGCAACCAGCAAGGCGTCAACAGCCCCGGTTGTAAACCATTCGAAGTTGTTGTATCCGGGAACTGCGTTCCGTTGTTCACACCACTTGCTAAAGCGATGCAAATCTATACAAAATGTCAGTACTACAGGAGCCGTTTGCACCATTGGCTGATTGAAATGGGCAGGCGCCAATTTTTCCTTTCTTTCGGCATCGCGCGTCACAATGACACTGTACACCTGCATATTCCCAACCGTAGAGGCGCGGAAAGCAGATTCAAGTAAATCATTTAACAACTCAGAAGAAATACCTTTCTGCTGATATTTACGGATTGTTCTTCTTTCTTTTAAGGTTTTCATTCTTTTATTTTTTTGCAAATATAGAAAAAGAATACCGGACTGCCACTAAATACCTGACGATAACTTTATCCATGTATTCTAAAAACAATTACTCTGCTTAATAAATACAAAGTTCCGGTTTTCTTTTTGGAAAACTCTAGTGTTTATGCCGATTAGCTAATGAGTTGAAATTCAGTAATTTAATTCCTTAAATTGGAAAACTTTCATTCTGTTTATAACTTATCCTGTTTTTATTTTGATAAAACAGAAAACATTATTAGTTTTGCAAACGTTTCTGTTAATGATAAGTATTACTTCTACGCATTTACTTATTATATAAATAATCTTAAGGACAAAAGGATTGTGAAAAAGCAAATTTACTCTTATGATGAAGCCTATGAAGAATCTTTACGATACTTTCAAGGTGATGAGCTGGCTGCCCGTGTTTGGATAAACAAATATGCAGTCAAAGACTCTTTCGGTAATATTTATGAAAAGTCACCGGAAGATATGCATTGGAGAATAGCCAATGAAGTAGCCCGTGTTGAGGCAAAATACCCTAACCCTTTAAGCTCAGAGGAGTTATTCGGTTTGTTGAACCATTTCAAGTACATCGTTCCGCAAGGAAGTCCGATGACCGGAATAGGTAACAACTATCAGGTAGCATCCTTGTCTAACTGCTTCGTTATCGGAGTAGATGGTGAAGCCGATTCTTACGGCGCCATCTTCAAGATAGACGAAGAGCAAGTACAGCTAATGAAACGCCGCGGAGGTGTGGGACATGATTTATCTCACATTCGCCCGAAAGGCTCTCCGGTTAAAAACTCAGCATTAACCTCTACCGGCCTTGTGCCGTTTATGGAACGCTACTCTAATTCTACGCGTGAGGTAGCCCAGGACGGACGCCGTGGCGCACTGATGTTAAGCGTGTCCATCAAACATCCGGATTCGGAAGCATTCATCGACGCAAAGATGACGGAAGGAAAAGTTACGGGCGCTAATGTATCGGTGAAGTTGGATGATGCCTTTATGACAGCAGCCACTCAAGGCACTCCTTACATGCAGCAATATCCGGTGAACGCTGCCGAACCGACCGTACAAAAAGAAATCAATGCGACCGAGCTGTGGAAAAAGATTGTCCATAACGCATGGAAGTCGGCAGAACCGGGTGTACTGTTTTGGGATACGATATTAAAGGAGTCCGTTCCCGATTGTTACGCGGATTTAGGATATCGCACTGTTTCTACCAATCCATGCGGTGAAATCCCTCTCTGTCCGTATGATTCTTGCCGCTTGCTTGCCATCAACCTCTATTCTTACGTGGTGAATCCATTTAAGCCGGATGCATACTTTGATTTTGAATTATTCAAGAAGCACGTAGCATTGGCACAACGCATCATGGATGACATTATCGATCTTGAATTAGAGAAGATAGAACGTATCATAGAGAAGATAGACGGTGATCCCGAGGATGGAGATGTAAAATGGACAGAGCGTGCGTTGTGGAATAAGATATATAAGAAGAGTGGCCAGGGGCGTCGTACCGGAGTAGGAATCACCGCTGAAGGAGATATGCTTGCAGCATTGGGATTGCGTTACGGTACGGAAGAAGCTACCGAATTCTCCGAGAAAGTACATAAGACTGTTGCACTGAGCGCATACCGCTCGTCTGTAGAAATGGCAAAGGAACGTGGCGCTTTCGAAATCTATGACAGCGAACGCGAAAAAGGGAATCCATTCATCAACCGTTTGCGTGAAGCTGATGCCGAACTGTACGAGCTGATGAAAAAATATGGGCGCCGCAACATTGCTTGCCTTACCATTGCCCCTACAGGTACCACCAGCTTGATGACCCAAACAACATCAGGTATCGAACCTGTATTCCTGCCCGTATATAAACGTCGCCGTAAGGTAAACCCGAATGATACCAATGTACGCATTGACTTTGTGGACGAAACAGGTGACGCATTCGAAGAATATATCGTGTTCCACCCTAAGTTTGTAACCTGGATGGAAGCGCAAGGATACAATCCTGCAAAACGTTATACGCAGGAAGAGATTGATGCTTTGGTAGAAAAATCTCCATACAACAAAGCAACCTCTAACGATGTAGACTGGTTGATGAAAGTGAAGATGCAAGGACGCATCCAGAAATGGGTAGACCACTCTATCAGCGTAACAATCAATCTGCCGAATGATGTGAACGAAGAACTTGTAAACCGGTTGTATGTAGAAGCATGGAAATCAGGTTGCAAAGGTTGTACGGTTTACCGGGACGGTTCCCGTTCAGGCGTACTGATCTCTACTAAAAACGACAAGAAAGAGGAATTGCCTCCATGCAAACCGCCCACAGTAGTAGAAACCCGTCCGGCAGATCTTGAGGCGGAGGTTGTACGTTTCCAGAATAATAAAGAGAAGTGGGTGGCGTTTGTCGGTTTGCTCGATGACCATCCTTATGAGATATTCACCGGTCTTCAGGACGATGACGAAGGTATTATTCTGCCGAAGAATGTAACGTGCGGACATATTATAAAGAATGTAGATAAGGACGGCAACAAACGTTATGACTTCCAGTTCCAGAATAAACGAGGATACAAAGTCACAATAGAAGGCCTTTCCGAGAAGTTCAATAAGGAATATTGGAACTACGCCAAGTTAATCTCCGGTGTATTGCGTTACCGTATGCCTATCGAACAGGTCATTAAGTTGGTAAGTTCTTTGCAATTAGACAGTGAGAACATCAATACCTGGAAGAACGGTGTGGAACGCGCCCTGAAGAAATACATAACAGACGGAACCGAAGCCAAAGGTAAAAGATGCCCGAACTGCGGCAACGAAACCCTTGTATATCAGGAAGGTTGCCTCATTTGTACCACCTGCGGAGCATCGCGTTGCGGATAAATCCGGAGTGCAAACGATAACCACAAACGTTTGCATAGGAATTTAAAACACTTAGATAGCAATAGCTGCGTGATTATGCGGAATAATTTCTATACTTGCATAAGCATTGCAGCTATTACTAAATCTAATATATATGACATTAGTATTTCATATTGAGTATCGCACAAGTTGGGGCGAAGAAGTCCGGGTACTGGGCTCTATTCCCGAATTGGGTAACGACAACCCCGATAAAGCCGTTTCCCTGCAAACAGTGGATGGCATTCATTGGACTTTGGAAGCAGACATTCAAATGCCTGAAGACGGCATAGTTCAATACAGTTATCATATTTATCGTGACGGCATAACCGTACGAACCGAGTGGAACAGCTTCCTCCGTACGCTTTATGTGTCAGGCGACAAAAAGAAAACTTATCGCCTGCAAGACAGCTGGAAGAACCTGCCCGAGCAGCAATACTTCTACAGTTCTGCTTTCACAGAGTCTTTGTTGGCACACCCCGAACGTAGCGCTACACCGAAGAGTCACAAGAAAGGATTGCTGATAAAAGCATACGCTCCGTGTATTGACAATGACCATTGTCTGGGTTTGTGCGGCAATCAAAAAGCCTTGGGAAGCTGGGATGCGGACAAAGCCCTGCTTATGAGTGATGTCAACTTCCCCGAATGGCAGGTTGAAGTGGACGCCGGGAAAATAGACTTTCCATTGGAGTATAAATTCGTTCTTTATAATAAGAAAGAAAAGCGTGCCGTTGCCTGGGAGAATAACCCGAACCGTTACCTGCCGGATTTTCAGATAGGGAATAATGAAACCTTGGTAATCGGTGACCGTTACGTTTATTTCGCTCTACCCGATTGGAAAGGTGCCGGAGTAGCGATTCCCATATTCTCCTTACGTTCCGAAAAGAGCTTCGGCGTAGGTGACCTCGGAGATTTGAGAAAGATGATAGACTGGGCTGTACTTACCCGCCAGAAAGTGGTACAGATATTGCCCATCAACGACACCACCATGACGCATACATGGACAGACTCTTATCCGTACAACAGCATCTCTATTTATGCTTTCCATCCCATGTATGCCGATCTGAAACAGATGGGAATGCTGAAGGATAAAAGTAAAATGGCAGAATTCAATAAACGGCAGAAAGAACTGAATGCTCTGTCAACGGTAGATTACGAAGCCGTAAACCGGACTAAATGGGAGTACTTTCATCTGATATATAACCAAGAAGGTGAAAAGACATTGTCGTCCGAAGCTTTCCTGCAATTCTTTGAAAGCAATAAAGAGTGGTTGCTACCTTATGCCGCATTCAGCTACCTGCGCGATGCTTACCGCACACCGAACTTCCGCGAGTGGCCCAAATATACCGAATACAAAACTGAGGACATTGAGAAGATGTGCCGTCCGGAGTCGGCCGACTATCCGCATGTTGCCATTTACTTCTTTATCCAATACCATTTGCACCTGCAACTATTGGCGGCTACAGAACATGCCCGCGCCAATGGTGTCGTACTGAAAGGAGACATTCCTATCGGTATAAGCCGCAACAGCGTGGAGGCTTGGACAGAGCCTTACTATTTCAACCTGAACGGACAAGCGGGTGCACCGCCCGATGACTTCTCCGTGAATGGACAAAATTGGGGCTTCCCCACTTACAACTGGGATGTAATGGAGAAAGACGGTTATGCATGGTGGATGAAGCGTTTCCGTAAAATGTCGGAATACTTCGATGCTTACCGCATAGATCACATTCTGGGCTTCTTTCGCATTTGGGAAATCCCCATGCATGCGGTACACGGCTTGTTAGGACAGTTCGTTCCGGCTTTGCCCATGACGCGTGGAGAAATAGAAAACTACGGATTATCATTCCGTGAAGGTTTCTTCACACAACCCTACATTCACGAATATTTCCTGGGACAAATATTCGGTCCTCACACCGATTATGTGAAGCAAACCTTCATTGAACCAACCGATGCCTGGGAGGTCTATCGCATGCGCCCGGAGTTTGACACCCAGCGTAAAGTGGAAGCATACTTCACAGGAAAGACTGACGAGGACAGTGTTTGGATACGCGACGGATTGTACGGGCTTATCAGTAATGTACTGTTTGTACCCGATCGTGAGGACCCGAATCAGTATCATCCACGTATCAGCGTTCAACATGATTACATTTACCGTGCGCTTAATGATTGGGAAAAAGATGCCTTCAATCGTCTATACAATCAGTACTATTATCATCGCCATAATGATTTCTGGCGTGATCAAGCCATGAAGAAATTGCCGCAACTGACACAATCTACCCGTATGCTGGTGTGTGGTGAAGACTTAGGCATGATACCGGATTGTGTGCCTTGGGTGATGAACGACCTGCGTATCCTTAGTCTGGAGATACAACGTATGCCGAAAGACCCGTTGCAAGAGTTCGGACATCCGGATTGGTATCCGTATCGTTCGGTTTGTACTATTTCCACGCACGATATGTCTACACTGCGTGGCTGGTGGGAAGAGGATTCCCAACAGACGCAACGGTACTATAACAACATGTTGGGACATTATGGCACTACACCGGCAGTAGCCACTTCCGAACTTTGCGAGGAAGTAGTACGCAATCACTTGTACAGTAACTCCATTTTGTGCATTCTTTCCTTGCAAGATTGGTTGTCGACAGATAGCAAGTGGCGTAACCCCAATGTACAGGAAGAACGCATCAACGTTCCTGCCAATCCGAGGCACTACTGGCGTTACCGCATGCATCTGACTTTGGAGCAATTGATGAAAGCGGAGAGCCTGAACGAAAAGATCAAGAGTTTGATAGATCAAACAGGACGTAACGGCTGAGGGTGTATTGAGTTTATTTATACAATAAAGGTCGCTTCCGCTTTGCCCTGTAAATGACTGTTCAATTACTTAGTAGTAGTTGGTTAATTACTTAGTAGTAGTTGATCAATTACTACGTAGTAGTTGGGCAACTACTACTAAGTAGTTTGCACACTACTACTAAGTAATTTTAGCGCAGAATGCGCCTGAAGCTAATTGCTTATCTATCAGGGCTTTGCTCCAACGTGGCAACTAAGAAATCATAGAACTTTGGTACCGTTGGGATGCAAACGCGCTCATCCGGTGAGTGTGGAGAGCGTAAAGTAGGCCCAAAAGAGATCATATCCAACCCCGGACAATTTGCTCCGATTATTCCACATTCCAGGCCGGCATGGATAACCTTCACTGCCGGTTCAACCCCAAATTGTTGTTTGTAGGAGAGCTTCATGGCATGCAGAATAGGAGAGTCCACATTGGGTTGCCAGCCGGAATAGCTTCCGCTTAGTTCCACCTTCATACCCGCCATAGCGAAGCAGGCAGTCAGGCTATCGGCCAGGAATTCTTTCATGGTATCGCAAGAGCTACGAGCCAGAATACGCACTTCAGCCTTACCTTCGCCAATAATAACAATAGCCAGATTGGACGAAGTTTCCACCGTATCGGGAACTGTAGGAATCATGCGCATTACACCATTTTGGCAAGCCATGAGTACATTAATCATATTGTCCTGAATCTCTTCGGGTACAACAGCCGCCGGTAAGTCAACCGGCTCCACCATCAATGTGATGCCGCTTTCAATCGGTGTATATTCCGCATTAATCTGCGCTTCGTATTCCTTGATGTAATCTTCTAATTCTTCTGCTTCTTCTGGATTGAAAACCAACACAGCATGAGCTTCACGAGGAATGGCGTTGCGCATATTGCCGCCTTCAAAGCTCGCCAACTGAGAGTCGAACTCTATCAGGATATCGTGTAGTACGCGAGCCAACAGTTTATTGGCATTCCCTCGTCCTTGATTGATTTCCAGACCGGAGTGGCCGCCCCGCAATCCTTTCAATGTGATATTACGGGCAACGAGTCCGGCAGCAGGAGTTTCTTCCTTGTACTTCAACGTGGCCGTCAGGTCAATACCACCGGCGCAACCGATATAAAGTTCTCCTTCATCTTCCGAGTCAAGATTCAGCAGAATCTCTCCTTGCAATGTTCCCGGTTTCAAACCGAATGCACCATACATGCCTGTTTCTTCATCCTTCGTAATCAGAGCTTCCAACGGGCCATGCTTCAGACTGTTATCTTCCAGCACTGCCATGATGGCGGCTACTCCCAGTCCATTGTCTGCTCCCAGCGTCGTACCTTTGGCTCTCACCCAGTCGCCGTCGATATAGGTTTCAATAGGATCTTTAGTGAAATCGTGAACCGTATCATTATTCTTCTGCGGCACCATATCCATGTGTGCTTGAAGAATAACGCCCTTACGGTTCTCCATGCCCGGAGTGGCAGGTTTGCGAATAATAACATTGCCGACTTCATCGGTAAATGATTCTAAACCTAATTCTTTCCCGAAATTGAGAAGAAACCCGGTAATTTTTTCCATGTATCCGGACGGGCGGGGAATTTGGGTTAGCGAGTAGAAGTGTTTCCACACATTCTGTGGGGCTAATTGCAAGATTGTACTCATAATATTTATAAAGTTAGTTTTCGCAAATATACCTCTTAATTCTCAAACCCGACAAGAAACAGTGTTTCTTTTTACAAAGAAATAACTTCAACTGATTTATTATAAGTACAAAACCCTAAATAGTTTATATTATTACAGACTATAAATCGCTTGTTATCAACAGTCATAAGCATCATAAGATAATTTAAGTTTCGCAAGTTATTGTTATCACTGATTATCAGTAGTATCTCTATTCTCCTCCTCCCAGGCTACTCTCTATACACATTTT
>NZ_DBDF01000053.1:0-239 GCF_002293435.1 Bacteroides sp. UBA939
CTAAAGCATACAGAAAATACAAATTGACACAATGACAGTTGCGTCTTTTCTGCCATATACCGAAATATCCACTGCATTTCTTCTTATACAAAGCACACATATCGCACATCAACACCCCCAATCGCTGCGTTTACAAACCTTAATCTTCTGCAAACGAACAAAAAAGATATTCCGTTTCAGAAACTGTTTTGATTTTGCCCAGTAGCCTTTTGAGAATTGTTTTTGAGGATGTTTTTCTG
>NZ_DBDF01000053.1:254-15837 GCF_002293435.1 Bacteroides sp. UBA939
AAAACAGACCGAAAACAAACTCAAAAGAATCTGATAAAAACCTTAAAAAGGAAAATCAAAACAGTTTCTAAATATAAATATGTATATTTGCAATCTAAAATAGAGAATGAAAAGCGCCAAAACAAGCCGGTATAGAACAAGAAAGCTCTAAATCAGCCCAAATGAAACAGAGAAGCCGTGAGTTATTAACAAAAACGGTGACTTATCAACAGATATTGCAATCTTTCTCTCTTTTAGTAGGCGCTATTTGGAATTATCGCTTATTTCGCTGCCAATAAACATTATAAATATGGGAAAAATTATTGCTATGGCAAACCAAAAAGGTGGTGTAGGCAAAACAACAACTACAATAAATCTTGCCGCCTCGCTTGCCACATTGGAAAAAAAAGTGCTCGTTGTGGATGCTGACCCGCAGGCAAACGCCTCCTCCGGTCTGGGAATCGACATCAAGCAAGCGAAATGTACTATTTACGAATGCATTATTGACCGCGTCAATGTTCGCGAAGCCATTCACGACACGGAGATTGATACACTGAAAGTGATATCCTCCCACATCAATCTGGTAGGCGCCGAGATAGAAATGCTCAACCTCAAGAACCGCGAAAAGATACTCAAAGAAGTACTCGCCCCGGTAAAAGAAGATTTCGATTACATCCTGATAGACTGTTCGCCCTCGCTGGGACTAATCACCATCAACGCACTCACGGCAGCCGACTCCGTAATTATCCCCGTACAAGCAGAATACTTCGCGCTGGAAGGCATCAGCAAACTGCTGAATACAATCAAAATCATCAAATCCAAACTCAACCCGGCACTCGAAATCGAAGGCTTCCTGCTCACAATGTACGACTCACGCCTGCGCCAGGCCAACCAGATTTACGACGAAGTAAAGCACCACTTCCGCGAATTAGTGTTCAACACCGTCATACAGCGCAACGTCAAACTCAGCGAAGCCCCCAGTTACGGCTTGCCCACCATTCTCTACGATGCAGAATCAGCAGGCGCCAAAAACCATATAACGCTCGCCCAAGAACTGATCAGCCGCAACAATTAACCAATAAAGAAGAACCATCATGGTACAAAAAAGAAAAGCATTAGGACGTGGACTGGACGCTCTGCTCTCAATGGACGAAGTGCAGACCGAAGGCTCTTCTTCCATCAACGAAATAGAACTCGCAAGGATTTCCGTCAACCCCAACCAGCCACGCCGGGAGTTTGACGCCACAGCCCTTCGGGAACTTGCCGACTCAATCTCCGAAATAGGCATCATCCAGCCCATCACCCTGCGCAAACTCTCGGACGATGAATACCAAATCATTGCCGGAGAACGTCGCTTCCGCGCTTCGCAGATGGCAGGACTAACCAGCATACCCGCTTACATCCGCACTGCCGACGATGAAAACGTGATGGAAATGGCGCTCATCGAAAACATCCAGCGCGAAGACCTGAACTCCGTGGAAATAGCCCTCGCCTACCAGCACCTGCTGGAGCAATACGGACTGACCCAGGAACGGCTCAGCGAACGCGTAGGCAAAAAACGCACCACCATCGCCAACTACCTGCGCCTGCTCAAGCTGCCCGCCCCCATACAGATGGCGCTCCAGAACAAACAAATAGACATGGGACACGCCCGCGCGCTCGTAACATTGGGCGACCCAAAGATACAGGTCAAGGTTTACGAAGAAATCATCGAACACGGATACTCCGTGCGCAAGGTAGAAGAAATCGCCAAATCACTGAGCGAAGGTGAAACCGTGAAAAGCGGCGGACACAAAATCGCCCCCAAACAAGCTAAACTGCCCGAAGAATTCAACATGCTCAAACAACAGCTATCGGGCTTCTTCAACACCAAAGTGCAGTTGACCTGTTCGGAGAAAGGAAAAGGAAAAATCAGTATCCCGTTCAATAATGAAGAAGACTTGGAACGCATTATCGGCATACTCGATACGCTAAAGAAATAAATGACGAAAAGAAGAAGAATATATCAATGGAACATCGCCCTGCTGCTTTGCCTTGTGCAGACGGCAGGGATTGCCATGTATGGGCAAGACCGCCCGCGCGCCGCCGCCAAACGGACACAGCGGACGCAACGGGAACAAACCGACAGTCTTAACCTACATTCCGCCACCCCCGCCTCGCAGCATCCCGCAACAGAGAGCGTCACCGCTCCGGACAGCATCGACGCAGCGAAAAGCATTGCCGTAGCGGACAGCATCGCCGCCGAAAACAGAAAACGTATGCAGGAAATGACAACTCCGCAAACACCGTCCGTTGCACCGGCGGACAGCCTGCACGAAGTCATTAATAAGAAAGTATTCATTCCCAACCCCGTCAAGGCAACATGGTTAGCCCTGATTATCCCCGGTGGAGGGCAAATATACAACAAGAAATTCTGGAAACTACCTATTGTATATGGTGGCTTTGCCGGTTGCGCCTATGCCCTTACATGGAACGGTAAGATGTACAAAGACTACTCGCAAGCATACAAGGACGCCGCCCAAAACAGGTGGGAATCCACCAGCATCACCGACTTGTTGCCACCCGGATACGTTCAACCCTCCCGCTACTCGCAAATAACGGACATCCTCCGGAGACGCAAAGATACATACCGCCGGTACCGGGACATGAGTATCTTCGCCTTTATAGGGGTCTACCTTATTTCAGTAGTCGACGCCTACGTAGATGCCGAACTATCCAATTTCGATATCACGCCCGACCTTAGCATGAGAGTAGAACCGGCTATAATCAACAGCCAATACTACAACCAGAGCAGCAGTATCTCCGGAAAGTCCGTCGGCTTGCAATGCAGCCTCCGGTTTTAATCAATATAGCTAATCAATATGGCTATACTTAATAATAACCACGCATAAAGAATAAACTCATTAATATGAAGAAGTTAATCGTTACTCCATTTCTGTTCTGCCTGCCGCTTTTCTCCACCTGGACGCAAGCGCAGGAAAGTGTAGACGTACTTATCCACGAGAACGGAACAGAGCGGCAAGAAAGCATCGAACTACCCCAAAGCATGACCTATCCGCTGGACAGCCTGTTCAGCGACTGGCAAGCAAAGAGTTATATCAACCCCAACAAAGACTGCTACACTTCTACAGAAAACCCGTTTTTCAGTGACTCGGTCTACATCGATCGCCTCAGCCGCATTCCCGCCATAATGGAAATGCCATACAATGATATTGTACGCAAATTCATCGACAGGTACACAGAACGTCAACGCAGCCAGGTATCATTCATGCTGGGCGCCTGCAACTTCTACATGCCTATCTTTGAAGAAGCTCTCGATGCCTACGGACTACCGCTCGAGCTTAAATATCTGCCTATCATAGAATCCGCCCTCAAGCCTTCTGCCAGATCGCGCGTGGGCGCCTCCGGCCTGTGGCAGTTTATGCTGAACACAGGAAAGATGTACGGATTGGAAAGTAACAGCCTCGTTGACGAACGCTATGACCCTATAAAAGCCACTTGGGCTGCCGCGCGCTACCTGAAAGACCTGTACGACAGGTATCAGGACTGGAATCTGGTAATCGCCGCATACAACTGCGGCCCGGGCACTGTCAACAAAGCCATACGCCGCGCCGACGGCAAGACCGATTACTGGGAAATCTATAACTACCTTCCCAAAGAAACCCGTGGATACGTACCCGCTTTCATCGCCGCCACCTATGTGATGACATACTATTGCAAGCACAACATCTGCCCAATGGAAACCAGTCTTCCCACTGCGACGGACACCGTACAGGTTTCCAGGAACCTGCACTTCAAACAGTTGGCCGACATCTGCGGCATCAGCCTTGAAGAAATAAAAAGCCTCAACCCCCAATTCAAAAAAGACATAATTCCCGGTGATACGAAGCCACAGACACTGCGCCTTCCGGTAAGCAGCATCGGCGCATTCATAGACAATCAGGATACTATTTATGTGCATCGCTTCGACGAGCTATTCAAAAATCGCAAGACAGTAGCCGTTACCGAAACCAAAACAACAAAGCGCGCCACAGCCGGCAGCGGAAACCTGACATACCACAGGATACGCAGCGGCGAAACACTGGGCGGTATCGCACAGCGCTACGGCGTCACAGTCAAGCAGCTTCAAAACTGGAATGGCATGCGAAACACTAAGATTTCGGCAGGAAAGCAACTGAAGATATACAAATAAAAACATAAACGTTTGTACAGTGTTGGAATTTGCTTACTTTTGTAACAAGTGATAAAACGAGTGAAAAAGGAGAATCAGCGCATGGAAGAGAATGTAGGTCAAAAAGACAAGGAAAAGGTTGAAGAGGAAATGATTGAACAGGCATTCCAAGAACTGTTGAACGAATATCTGGCAACCAAGCACCGTAAACGTACTGAAATTATCACAAAGGCATTTAACTTTGCCAATCAGGCGCATAAGGGTATCAGACGCCGTTCAGGCGAACCATACATTATGCACCCCATTGCTGTGGCTCGAATTGTATGCAAAGAAATAGGCTTAGGCTCTACTTCCATCTGTTCCGCCCTGCTGCACGATGTAGTAGAGGACACAGACTATACGATAGAAGATATCGAAAACATATTCGGCCCGAAAATCGCCCAGATTGTAGACGGACTGACCAAGATTTCCGGCGGTATATTCGGCGACCGCGCTTCGGCGCAAGCAGAAAACTTCAAGAAACTGCTGCTGACAATGTCCGACGATATCCGCGTGATTCTTATTAAGATAGCCGACCGCCTGCACAACATGCGTACGCTTGGCTCAATGTTACCCAACAAACAATTCAAAATTGCCGGCGAAACCCTTTATATATATGCACCCCTCGCCAATCGTCTGGGTCTGAATCAGATTAAGACAGAACTGGAGAACCTGAGCTTCAAATACGAACATCCTGAAGAATATCACGAAATTGAAGAAAAACTAATAGCTACGGCTACCGAACGTGACAAAGTATTCCAGGATTTCACCGACCCCATACGTGCGCAATTAAATAAAATGGGATTGAAGTGCAATATTATCGGCCGCATTAAATCCATCTACTCCATCTGGAACAAGATGCAAACCAAGCACGTGCCGTTCGAAGAAATCTACGACCTGCTTGCTGTACGTATCATCTTCGAGCCACGCAATCCCGACGAAGAGTTAGATGACTGCTTCAGCATCTATGTAGCCATCTCCAAAATATATAAACCGCACCCCGACCGCCTGCGCGACTGGGTAAACCACCCCAAAGCAAACGGATACCAAGCCCTGCACGTCACTCTTATGAGCAACAACGGACAGTGGATTGAAGTGCAAATCCGCAGTGAGCGCATGAACGACGTAGCCGAGCAAGGTTTTGCCGCGCACTGGAAGTACAAAGACGGCGGCGGCGAAGACGAAGGAGAACTCGAAAAATGGCTGAGTACCATCAAAGAAATACTCGACGACCCGCAACCGGATGCTATCGACTTCCTCGATACAATCAAGCTAAACCTCTTCGCATCTGAAATCTTTGTATTTACCCCAAAAGGTGAAATCAAAACGATGCCGCAGAACTCCACGGCATTGGATTTTGCTTTCTCCCTGCATACCGATATCGGTAGCCATTGCATCGGCGCCCAAGTAAACCACAAACTCGTACCTCTGAGCCATAAGCTACAGAGCGGCGACCAAGTGGAAATTCTCACCTCCAAGTCACAACGCGTACGGCCGGAATGGGAAACATTTGCCACCACCGCCCGCGCCCGTAGCAAAATAGCGGCAATTCTCCGTAAGGAACAAAGAGCCTACCAGAAAAAAGGTGAACTTCTGCTGAGCGATTTCTTAAAAAAAGAAGAACTGAGACCGGACGACGTGCTGGTAGAGAAACTCGTTAAAGCGCACAACATGAAGAACCGGGACGAACTACTCGCCGCAATCGGATGCAGTAAAATCGTTCTGGGCGACATGGACAAGAATGCGCTGAAAGAAAAACAAGGTACCAACTGGAAGAAACTCCTCACATTCTCGTTTGGTAACAATAAAGAGAATAAAGAAACAGTCGAAGAAAAAACACCGCAAGAGAAAGAGAAAATCAACACGAAGAAAATCCTGAAACTGACGGAAGAAAACATCCAGAAGAACTATATCATGGCAGAATGTTGCCATCCCATCCCGGGTGACGACGTACTGGGTTACATTGATGAAAACGACCGGATAATCATTCATAAACGCCAATGCCCCGTTGCCGCCCGTTTGAAGAGCAGTTACGGCAACCGTATTCTTGCTACGGAATGGGATACCCACAAGGAACTATCTTTCCTTGCAAACATTTATATAAAAGGTATAGATGCAGTGGGATTATTGAATGAAGTAACACAAGTCCTCTCCCGCCAGTTGAACGTAAACATCCGCAAACTGTCCATTGAAACAACAGACGGTATCTTCGAAGGAAACATCCAACTGTATGTACATGACGCAGATGATGTGAAAACTATTTGCAATAACCTGAAACAAATTCATAATATCAAGCAAGTGACCCGTGCGGAAGGATAAAGGTTTTAACAGGTATATTCATCTATATACAATATAAAATAACTACTTTTGCACCGAATATCAACGGGCTACTTTATTATCAATAAGCTACACTATGATTATTGGCAAATATATAAATTTGGAGACTCTCCAGAAGATATTGTTTAATAACGAAAAAATAATTATTTCAGATGAATGTATTCAAGAGGTAGATAAGAGTTTCAACTTCTTGAAAAGCTTTTCGAGTGATAAGGTTATTTACGGAATAAACACCGGATTCGGACCTATGGCGCAGTATAGAATCGAAGACGAATCATTAATAGAACTACAATATAACATCATCAGGAGCCACTCTACAGGAGCGGGCAAACCATTACCTCCACTCTACGCAAAGGCAGCAATGATTGCCCGGTTATACACATTTCTTCAAGCAAAATCAGGTGTACATATAGAATTGGTAAAGTTACTGGAAAACTTTATCAACCTAAATATATCTCCATATATACCGGAACATGGCAGCGTAGGCGCCAGTGGCGATTTAGTACAACTGGCCCATATAGCATTGACACTGATTGGAGAAGGAGAAGTTTTCTATCAGGAGCAACTGCAACCTGCTGCGCAGGTACTTCTGAAAAATCATCTCAAACCTTTCTCCATACATCTGCGCGAAGGGCTTTCCGTTACAAACGGCACTTCTGTTATGACTGGTATCGGCATTGTCAATCTGATTTACGCCCGCCAACTGCTCAATTGGTCGATATGCGCTTCAGTCATGATGAATGAGATTGCCGCATCCTACGATGATTTTACCTCCCAGCCACTAAACAATGCCAAACATCACAACGGACAAAAGAAAATAGCCGAGGCCATGAGAATTTGGATGGCAGACAGCAATTGTATGCGCCAAAGAGAAAACGAATTGTACGACCGGAAGCATGAAGAGAAGATTTTTGAGCATAAAGTACAGCCTTACTATTCATTGAGATGTACTCCACAAATATTAGGTCCTATTTATGACACCTTAATGAATACGGAAGAAGTACTCATCAATGAAATCAACTCGGTTTGCGACAATCCTATTGTAGACCCGGAAACACAAAACGTCTATCATGGCGGAAACTTCCACGGAGACTATGTTTCTTTTGAAATGGACAAACTGAAGATTGCCATTACCAAGCTCACCATGCTTAGCGAACGCCAACTGAACTATTTGTTCCATGACCGCATCAACGGAATTCTTCCTCCTTTTGTAAATCTGGGGGTATTGGGGTTAAATTACGGGTTGCAAGCCTCACAGTTTACGGCAACCTCTACCACAGCCGAATGCCAGACATTGTCCAACCCGATGTATGTACACAGTATCCCAAACAACAATGACAATCAGGATATTGTAAGCATGGGCACTAACTCCGCATTAATAGCGAAAACCGTCATCGAGAACTCTTACCAAGTTATGAGCATCTTGTTTATGAGTCTCGCGCAAGCGGTGGACTATTTAAAAATACAGAATAATTTAAGTACGGAATCGCATCGAGTATATAATGAGATACGGGACTTTTTTCCTGTATTTATCAAAGATACTCCCAAATACAAAGAAATAGAAACAATGATTAAGTACCTGAAAAATAAGAAGTTCAAATTATAAATGAAATACGCATTAATTACAGGCGGAAGCCGGGGCATAGGACGGACTGTCAGCATAAAACTCGCAGAAATGGGATACACAGTGCTGATAAACTACCAAAGTAATGATAAAGAAGCAGCAAAAACCCTGCAACTGGTTCGTGAAAAAAGTGGAGACGGAGAACTATTGAAATTTGACGTTGCCAACCCAATCGCAGTGACTGAAGCATTAAATACTTGGAGCGCCTTGCATCCGGACGCCTACATTGAGGTACTGATTAATAATGCCGGTATCCGTAAAGACAACCTTCTTCTCTGGATGACCAAAGAAGAATGGAGCGATGTATTAAACACCGGTCTGAACGGTTTCTTCCACGTAACCCAAGCGCTACTTAAGAATATGCTGGTGAAACGTTTCGGACGTATTGTTAATATCGTTTCTTTGTCGGGCATCAAAGGTATGCCCGGACAAACCAATTACTCTGCTGCCAAAGGCGGAATAATTGCTGCAACCAAGGCATTGGCACAGGAAGTTGCCAAGAAGCATGTCACAGTCAATGCCGTAGCACCCGGATTTATCCGTACGGAAATGACTGGTGACATCAACGAAGACGAATGGAAAAAGCATATTCCCGCAGGACGCTTCGGCGAACCCGAAGAAGTGGCTGACCTCGTAGGCTTCCTGGTATCTCCACAGGCTTCTTATATAACAGGCGAAGTAATTTCAATCAACGGAGGACTGTACACATGAGAAGAGTTGTCATTACAGGTATGGGAATCTACTCGTGCATCGGTAAGAATTTAGACGAAGTAACAAACTCATTATATAACGGGAAATCAGGAATCGGTATTGACCCCGTACGGAAGGAACTGGGATATTTATCCTCACTAACCGGTTTGTTGGAACGTCCTGAACTCAAAAAATTATTAGACAGACGGAAACGCCTTTGCTTGCCCGAGCAAGGAGAATACGCCTATATGGCAACCATAGAAGCATTCCGGAATGCAGGTATTGACGAGGCTTTCCTGGAAGAAAATGAAGTCGGAGTACTTTTTGGAAATGATAGTAGTACCGCACCGGTTATCAATGCCGTAGATATCATCCGCGAAAAAAAGAATACCGTTTTGGTTGGTTCAGGTTCCATTTTTCAGTCTATGAATTCTACCGTGTCCATGAACTTGTCAGTCATATTCAAGCTCAGAGGGGTGAACTTTACCATCTCCGGCGCCTGCGCAAGCGGTTCCCATGCCATAGGAATGGGATATTTGCTCATCAAATCAGGATTGCAGGATTGTATCCTGTGCGGAGGCGCACAAGAGGTGAACCCCTTCTCCGTAGGCAGTTTCGATGGTTTGAGCGCTTTCTCCACGCGGGAATCCGAACCTTGGAAAGCATCCAGGCCATTTGATAAAAATAGAGACGGACTCGTACCCAGCGGTGGAGGCGCCAGCTTGGTTCTGGAAAGCTACGAATTGGCTGTGAAACGAGGCGCTACCATATTGGCGGAAGTCATCGGTTATGGCTTCTCTTCAAACGGAGAACATATATCCGTCCCGAATATCGACGGCCCGAAACGTTCGTTGCAAATGGCCATCCGGGATGCAGGAATCGGATTGGATGAAATAAGATACATCAATGCACATGCCACCTCTACTCCGGTGGGAGACCTCAATGAAGCAAAAGCCATTGCAGAGGTATTCGAAGGGCATCATCCATACGTGACCTCCACCAAGTCAATGACCGGCCATGAAATGTGGATGGCGGGTGCCAGTGAAATTATCTATTCCACCCTGATGATGCGGAGTAATTTCATTGCTCCCAACTTGAATTTTGAAGAACCGGACGAAGCGTCTGCCTTGCTCAACATCCCTGCCCGCCGGATAGACACCGAATTTGACGCATTCCTGTCGAACTCTTTTGGGTTCGGTGGAACAAACTCCACATTAATTATAAAGAAAATAAAGTAATATAAAGTATGACCCACGAAGAAATCATTGAAAAGATAAGGGAGACCTTATCCGAGGAATTTGAAGTAGATATCGATCTTATTCAACCTGACGCTCCGCTCATGCAAACCCTTGAGTTAGACAGTCTGGACTTAGTAGATATGGTAGTATTGATTGAGAAGAACTTTGGTTTTAATGTTACCGGACAGGATTTTGTCGGCATTAAAACATTCCAGGACTTCTACAATCTTGTCATCACCCGTATGGCTGACAATAAAAACGAATAATAAGATGTGGAAAGGCAAAACCCGTGGTGGTGTATCCGGGTACCTGTTTTTCATTTATATGATCAGGTATCTGGGGATTAAGGCCGCCTATGGTTTCCTCACTCTAATCGTACTTTATTTTATACCGTTTGCTCCTAAAGCAACTAAAAGTATCTGGCAATATTCCCGCCGTATATTAAAACGGAATCATAGAGATTCGATACACCTTTTACTGATGAACTATTACCGCTTGGGACAGATACTCATTGACAAGGTAGCCATTGGGAATGGAATGATCAACAAGTATCATTTCCAATTTAATCACTATCAGGAATTTCTGGGAATATTAGATAGCGGCCAGGGAGTAGTCATGATTGGCGCACACATTGGAAATTGGGAAATAGGAACTCCCTTTTTCAATGATTACAGCAAGAGAATGAACGTGGTGATGTACGACGCCGAATTTCAAAAGATTAAAGACATTTTAAAAAAGAACGGGCAGAAGCAGCCATACAAAATAATAACAGTCAACGAGGATAATCTGGCGCATATATTCCAAATAACGGAAGCACTGAATAACAAAGAATATGTATGCTTCCAGGGAGACCGTTATCTGAATGCCGATAAGCTGTTAACCTGTACATTTATGGGTCAGGAAGCCTCTTTCCCTATTGGCCCTTTCTTGTTGGCAACCCGCATGAAAGTACCGGTTGTATTCTATTTTGCCATGAGAGAAGTCAAACAAACCTATCGTTTCCACTTTATACCGGCAGAAAAAGTAATCGGCTCAAAAGAAAAAAGAGCCGAACAATTATTGTTGGATCAGTACGTAAATGCCTTGGAAAAAACACTCAATCAATACCCCGAACAATGGTTCAATTACTATCCTTTCTGGAAGTTACCCGAACATAAAAACCAATAAAATGAAACTATTCCCTTCTCTACAAAAGAAATATACCAAAGAGCGGTTTACGGCTGTACAGGCACAGCGGTTAGCACAAGAAATAGCTTTTGGCCCCATCGTATTCCAAGTATCACGCCTAATGTTGAAATTCGGTATCTTCCGCTTGCTTTCTGATAACCGTGGAGGCATGTCGTTGGAACAACTTAGCCAAGCTACCGGACTATCACGGTATGCTACGCAAGTTTTATTGGAAGCCTCACTCACTATCGGCACCGTGTTGATAAAAGACAATCAGTACTTACTGGCAAAAACCGGATGGTTCTTGCTAAATGATGAAATGGTACAGGTGAATATGAGCTTCAACCAAGATGTTAACTATCAGGGAATGTTCCATTTAGAGGAAGCATTGATTCACGGACACCCGGAAGGTCTGAAGGAGCTGGGCAACTGGCCTACTATCTATGAGGGATTATCCTGCCTGCCTGAACAAGTACAGAAAAGCTGGTTTGGTTTCGACCATTTTTATTCGGACAACTCCTTCGACCAGGCACTCGAAATAGTATTCAATCACTCACCCCGAACGCTGCTCGACGTAGGAGGGAATACCGGCAGATGGGCTGCGAGATGCGTGCAATATAATAAGGAGGTAAACGTAACCATTATGGACTTGCCTCAGCAATTGGAAATGATGAAGCTAAAAACGGAAAATACTCCCGGATGTGAGCGAATTCACGGATATGGTGTGAATCTGCTCGATAAGCATGTTCCTTTTCCCGAAGGATTTGACGCTATCTGGATGAGCCAATTCTTGGATTGCTTCTCCGAAAAGGAAATCATCAGTATCTTGTCTCGTGCAGCACGGTCGATGTCCGCAAGCGGAAGACTTTATATCATGGAAACATTCTGGGATCGGCAAAAGTTTGAGACTGCCGCCTATTGCCTGACACAAATCAGTCTCTATTTCACCGCTTTGGCTAATGGTAACAGTAAAATGTACCACTCGGATGATATGGCACGATGTATCGACGAATCAGGGTTGGAAATAGAAGCAATATATGATAATCTCGGCTTGGGACATAGTATCGTAAAATGTAAGCTGAAATGAAAAAGGCTCCTATCATACAAGGCAAAGAAGTTCAGAACTTGATACCGCAACGTTCCCCAATTGTTATGGTAGATGCTTTCTATGGCATTGAAAACAATTGTTCCCATTCTGGGCTTACAATCACCGCCGATAATATATTCTGCCAGGAAGGTAAATTGCAGGAAGCCGGAATCATCGAACATATCGCCCAGTCGGCGGCGGCCCGAATAGGATATATCTACCGGCAAAAAAATGAACCGGTGCCATTAGGATTTATCGGTTCGGTAGACAAACTGACAATCCACCGTTTACCGAAAATCGGGCAGGAATTGTCAACTGAGATTACGGTCATTCAGGAAGTATTCGACATAACTCTGGTAGCAGCCTGCGTAAATACCAAGGAAGGAATGGTCGCAGAATGCCGGATGAAAATATTTTTAGAGAAACGATGAAACAGAAAACGAATTTACATACAGCCGCACTCACTGACAATACCACCATTAAGGTACGTTTCAGTGAAGTGGATTCCATGCAAATAGTATGGCATGGAGAGTATGTCCGTTACTTTGAGGACGGAAGAGAATCTTTCGGAAAACACTACGGATTAGGATACATGGATATCTACCGGGAAGGATATATGGTGCCTATCGTTGAATTAACTTGCCAATTCAAACAAGCATTGTCGTTCGATGAAGAAGTCATTATTGAGACACGGTATATCCCTTGCGATGCTGCTAAAATCAAATTCGAATATGTACTCTACCGGGCTACTGACAATAATATAGTTGCTACCGGAAGCACTACTCAAGTCTTCCTAAACAAAAACAGAGAGTTGGAACTGACAACCCCGTCTTTTTATCAGGAATGGAAAAAGAAATGGAAAATCCAATAACCGTATACATTACGGCAGACTCCCTAATCAGTTCCTTAGGATTGAATACCCAAGAGAATGTGGAAGCTATCCGGGAATACCGAAGCGGAATCTCTATGCATAAAGCCGGACTTATTTCTGATGAACCAATATTAGCTGCGACAATTACTCCCCGCCTTTCAGATCTTGTAAGAAATTTAGGCTCTTATACACGATTGGAACAATTATTCATACTTACAATCCAGAAGATACTCTCCTATTCCGGAATCAGTTTGGCAAACAAAGATTGCGGCCTTATCCTTTCCACCACTAAAGGTAATGTTGATATATTAAGCGACCATCCCACAGAACCGGACTCCAGGGTCTTTCTATGGGAAATGGGGAAAAGGATAGGTGAATACTTTTACGCAAGTAACCGGGTAGAGATAATCTCCAATGCCTGCATATCGGGAGTATCTGCTTTGATAATAGCTAAACGATGGATAGAATCCGGAAGATATAAAAAGGTGATAGTAGCAGGCGGGGATATCCTTTCTCATTTCATTACCAGTGGATTTCTCTCTTTCAAATCGGTCAGTTCCGGAATATGCCGGCCTTATGATGCACGCCGGGATGGTCTTAATTTAGGAGAAGCCTGCGGGGCTGTTTTATTAAGTTCGGAAGGAAGCGATACGGATATCATACTGTCAGGAGGAGCTATCAGTAATGACGCCAACCATATATCCGGGCCATCACGCACAGGAGACGGACTTTATTTTGCTATCCGCCAAGCCATGAAAGAAGCAACAGTTACTGCCCAAGATATCAGCTTCATCAATGCGCACGGAACAGCCACTGCTTACAATGACGAAATGGAATCTAAAGCAATTCATCTGGCCGACCTGGGAACTGTTCCCGTTAATAGCCTGAAATCCTACTTCGGCCATACGTTAGGAGCATCAGGAGTAATTGAAGCTATCATCTGTATCCACGAATTAAAGGAGAAAATACTATTCGGTACATTAGGTTACGAAGAACCGGGGGTTAGCATGCCTATTACGATACATGCCAAACATCAGGAAAAACAGATGAAACATTGCATAAAGACAGCATCCGGATTCGGCGGATGCAATGCGGCCATTATATTGACACTCCCCGAATATCAAAAACAATCTCCCCAAAAGCAACAATCAGCGAACATCCATACTGCGACAATCCATACTACAACAACCGTTTCCATTGAAAACGGCAATTTGCAAGTTAATGGCGAACTCCTTCTCTCATCATCTATCCCTGACTTCGCACCATTTATTCGAAAAGCCTACAAACATACAGGGAAAAGTGACATGAAATTCTATAAAATGGACGACCTTTGTAAACTGGGATATACAGCTACCGAATATCTGTTGGCAGGAAAGAGTTTTCAACCGGAAGAGATAGGAATATTACTGGCTAATTCGGCCTCTTCATTAGATACGGATATCCGGCACCAGACAATCATCAACGAAGAGGGAGACCATGCTGCCAGTCCGGCAATATTTGTCTACACCCTGCCTAACGTTGTAGCCGGTGAAATATGTATCCGCTACAAAATACAAGGAGAAAATACTTTTTTCATTGAAAAAGAATTCGATGCCAACCAACTGGAAGAATACGCACGGATTGTTATGAAGAAAGGGAAACTGAAAGCTTGCATTATAGGATGGTGCGAACTCCTAATGGGAGAATACAAAGCTGATTTCAGACTGATTGAACTTGCAAGTTTTAATCTGTAAATCCCCCACACATGATTTTGTTCGCCTGATATCCCATTAGCTCAGCAGGGCAAACGCATCAAAATGAATAATGAGAATTTAGCGCAAATGATAAACAAGAGTATCTCTATTCCTGTACATTCTATATGTTCATTTTGATGCAGTTCCCCTGTTATCTCACGGAGAGACTTGCGAAATTTGAATTCTTTTATTATATTACGCGCATGTACGTGTACGCGCGCATTCCCAGAGTTTCTCCACTTTACCCTCACGCCCTCACTCTTTTTCTTGTATCCTTTTATTCATCGGGGTTTCAGCAGGTGAGAGTAGGAGTGAGAGTAGGCGTGAGGGTAGAAGTTACTCTCACCCTGCGTATCGCCCTGATTTTGATGAAATGCAAGTGTTCCGTAAATGTAATGCAAGTGTTCTGCAACCGGAGGAAAGACACCTATCTTGCTGTGATTTTGTTCACTTTGCAATACGCAGTCACAGTGCCCGGACGGGATATATATGGTTCGCGGACGAGATATATGCGGTGCTCGGACGGGATATATCTCGTGTTCGGACCGCATATATCCCGTGTTCGGACCGCATATATCCCGTGCTCGAACAGCATATATGCGGTGCAAACGCCCCTCCCCCGTTACGTAAGCATTCGGCTTAGTGCA
>NZ_DBDF01000167.1:0-310 GCF_002293435.1 Bacteroides sp. UBA939
CAGTCCGTACCAGGGCCGTGTCAAAGCATTACCAACTCCGTCCCCGCTCCGTATAAAGGTACCCTTATACGACTTTGGTACGGAGTTGGTACGGACTTGATACGGAGCAGATAGTGTGTGATAGGGTCTGCATGATTCATACGTTAACTCCTGAAGTATGAATAATACAGGCTAACAGCATAATTAATGCAGGTTAACTCCTTTTTTCTTTCAATTAATTCTATATTAAGTCATTATTAATCCATTATTGCGAACTTTATTAAGCATCATCTCTTTCCTTTGCAAAAAAAATAAGAGCCTGTTTAAATTT
>NZ_DBDF01000167.1:316-6192 GCF_002293435.1 Bacteroides sp. UBA939
TCATTATTAACACTAATGTATAGAAGCTGTTTTGAATTTATTCCTAATTAATTTTATCAGTCTCTTTTAAGTTTGTTTTCAGTCTCTTTTCTTGTTTTTATGAGGAACATAGCGCGCTATGTGACGAGTGAAAACAGGAAAAAACAGACCGAAAAGAAGCTCAAAACAAGCTGAATAAAAAACTTTTTGAGGAAAATTTAAACAGGCTCTAAATAGATAAAGAAAATATAGTATTAAACAACAAGCGTAACATGAGAAACCAAAAGAAATGGATGTTGGCAATAGGATTATTAGCATGTTCTGTAGCAATGACGGCACAGCAACAAAGTGATATATTGTCAGTATCGGCTTCCGCAAATGCAGAGAATGCTGCTCTTGCCTTTGATAAGAATGTAAAAACAATGTGGACACTTCCCCCTCAGTCATTACAAGCGGGGCAATGGCTGATGTTCACTATTCAGCAACCCGGAGATGTTTGCGAACTGAACCTCCAGATGCAGGGAATCAACAGGAACGAACTGAAGGATGCATTGGACATCTTCGTCACTTACGACCCGATGAACCTGGGTAACCCTGTAGACTACCGCATTGAAGGGAACGACAAACAGATGAACATCAAGTTCAACCCCAAATATGGAGCACACGTCAAGTTAGATTTCAAACCTGGGAAGTTGGCAAAGCCCTTCTCCTTAAAGGAAATCTCGGTACTTGTGGCAGAAAAGGTCTTAACAGACAGCAAGGGGGAAGTAGCCGACCGTCGCTATATGGATGCCGCACTCCCTGTAGAAGAACGCGTGGAAAGCCTGCTGGCTGTAATGACACCGGCGGATAAAATGGAACTGATTCGTGAAGGCTGGGGTATTCCCGGCATTCCTCATTTGTATATACCGCCCATCACGAAGGTAGAAGCAATACATGGCTTCTCGTATGGCAGCGGCGCCACCATCTTCCCGCAAGCTATATCAATGGGAGCTACCTGGAATAAGAAACTGACGGAAGAAGTGGCCACGATGATTGGCGACGAAACGAAAGCTGCCAATACAAAGCAGGCATGGTCGCCGGTGCTGGATGTAGCACAAGATGCCCGTTGGGGACGTTGCGAGGAGACTTTTGGTGAAGACCCCGTACTGGTTTCGCAATTAGGAGGCGCCTGGATTAAAGGGTATCAATCCAGAGGTCTGTTTACCACTCCCAAACATTTCGGCGGACACGGCGCTCCGTTAGGTGGGCGCGACTCACATGACATTGGTTTGTCCGAACGTGAGATGCGTGAGGTTCATTTGGTTCCCTTCCGTCATGTAATTCGCAACTACGACTGTCAGTCCCTGATGATGGCTTACTCCGATTATATGGGAATACCGGTTTCCAAGAGTAAGGAGCTATTGCAACAGATTCTGCGTCAGGAATGGGGCTTCAACGGATTTATCGTCAGTGACTGCGGCGCTATCGGAAACCTGACAGCCCGTAAGCACTATACGGCAAAAGACAAGATTGAAGCCGCCAACCAGGCATTGGCTGCCGGTATCGCAACCAATTGCGGTGATACCTATAATGATAAGGAAGTGATTCAGGCTGCAAAAGACGGACGCATCAACATGGAAGACCTGGATAATGTATGCCGCACCATGTTGGCTACCATGTTCCGCAACGAACTCTTTGAAAAGAATCCCAGCAAACCATTGGACTGGAACAAAATCTATCCGGGATGGAACTCGGACAGTCACAAGGCAATGGCGCGCCGGGCAGCACGCGAATCAATCGTAATGCTGGAGAACAAGGATAAGCTTCTTCCTTTGTCGAAGACCTTGCGTACGATTGCGGTACTGGGTCCGGGAGCAGATGATCTTCAACCGGGCGATTATACCCCCAAGTTGCAACCGGGACAGTTGAAATCAGTATTGACAGGTATCAAAGCCGCAGTTGGCAAGCAGACAAAAGTCCTCTACGAACAAGGATGCGACTTTACCAGCCCTGATGCAACAAACATTCCCCAAGCAGTGAAAGCCGCTTCCCAATCGGATGTCGTGATTATGGTATTGGGAGACTGTTCTACCAGCGAAGCCACCAATGATATCCGCAAAACGTCCGGAGAGAACAACGACTGGGCAACATTAATCCTTCCGGGCAAACAGCAGGAACTGCTGGAAGCCGTGTGTGCTACCGGAAAACCGGTGGTATTGATTCTTCAGGCAGGCCGTCCTTATGATATCCTGAAAGCATCCGAAATGTGCAAAGCCATTCTGGTAAACTGGTTACCGGGACAGGAAGGCGGTCCGGCAACGGCCGATGTACTGTTTGGCGATTATAATCCCGCCGGTCGCCTGCCGATGACTTTCCCGCGCCACGTAGGTCAGCTTCCTTTATATTATAACTTCAAGACTTCGGGACGCCGTTATGAATACGTAGACATGGAATACTATCCTCTCTATCGTTTCGGATTCGGACTCAGCTACACTTCTTTTGAGTATTCAAACCTGAAGATACAGGAAAAGCCGAACGGAAACGTGACGGTTGAAGCCACGGTAAAGAACACTGGAAGCATCGCCGGTGACGAAGTAGCCCAGTTATATGTTACGGATATGTACGCCACTGTAAAGACTCGCGTGATGGAACTGAAAGACTTCACCCGCATCCATTTGCAACCGGGAGAATCGAATACCGTTTCCTTTGAACTGACCCCTTATGACATTTCATTGCTCAACGACCGCATGGACAGGGTGGTAGAGAAAGGAGAATTCAAGTTCATGGTAGGAGGAATGAGTCCTGACTATAAAGCCAACGATCAAATTAAACACAGCGTAGGCTATAGCGACAGTAAGAAAGGTGTTTCCGGTATGCTTGACTATACTCACCAGTTTGCCGCCAACTTCGCACTTGCCATATCCAAGGTTGAAGAGAACCTGGTGACGAATCAGAAGACCGTGTGGGTAAGCGTCAGGAACAACGGCACATTGATGGATGTAGGTAAAGTAGAAATGTTTGTAGACGGTAAGAAAACAGGAGATGCTATTCACTATGAACTGGGAGCGGGAGAAGAAAAGCTGATTCCGTTTAAACTGACCAAGGAGAATAAGCAACCGGTTGCTTTTACTACAAAATATAAAATGGTGTCTTTATGAAAACGATAGGATATAGGAAACTCTTGTTGATAGGCGCTTTCTGCCTTTGCTCGTGCCTTTCAGTGTGTGCGCAAGAGGTGTACAGGAATGAAAACGCTCCTGTACACGAGCGGGTGATGGATTTGATTTCCCGTATGACGGTGGAAGAGAAGATAAGTTTGCTGCGTGCCACTTCTCCGGCTATTCCCCGTTTAGGTATTGATAAATACTATCACGGTAACGAGGCATTGCATGGAGTCGTTCGTCCCGGACGCTTCACGGTATTCCCGCAAGCCATCGGATTGGCGGCTACCTGGAATCCGGTGTTACAGAAGCGAGTAGCTACAGTGATTTCAGACGAAGCACGCGCCCGCTGGAACCAACTGAATCAGGGTAAAGAACAGAAAGAGCAATTCAGTGATGTGCTTACTTTCTGGTCGCCTACCGTGAATATGGCTCGCGACCCTCGTTGGGGGCGTACTCCTGAAACCTATGGAGAAGACCCTTTCCTGAGCGGAATCATGGGAACTGCTTTCGTACAGGGCTTGCAAGGAGACGATCCCCGTTATTTGAAGATCGTTTCTACTCCCAAGCATTTTGCAGCCAACAATGAGGAACATAACCGTTTTGTCTGCAATCCGCAGATTTCGGAGAAGCAATTGCGCGAGTATTACTTTCCGGCTTTCGAAATGTGTGTGAAGGAGGGAAAGGCAGCTTCTATCATGTCCGCCTATAATGCCCTGAATGACGTTCCCTGTACACTGAACGCCTGGCTGTTACAGAAAGTGTTGCGTCAGGATTGGGGATTTCAGGGATATGTAGTTTCCGATTGCGGAGGACCTTCCCTGTTGGTCAGCGCCCATAAATACGTGAAGACGAAGGAAGCGGCTGCTACCTTGTCAATCAAAGCAGGGCTGGATTTGGAATGCGGAGACGACGTTTATGATGAATATCTGCTGAACGCATATAAGCAATATATGGTATCGGAGGCCGATATTGATTCCGCCGCCTACCATGTACTGACGGCGCGTATGAAGCTGGGACTTTTCGACAGTGTGGAGCGGAATCCGTACACCAGGATTTCACCATCAGTAATTGGTTCCAAAGAACATCAGCAGATAGCTTTGGATGCTGCCCGCGAATGCATTGTTCTATTGAAGAATCAGAAAAACATGCTTCCGCTGAATGTCGGCAAAGTAAAGTCAATAGCCGTAGTGGGCATTAATGCCGGCAAATGTGAGTTTGGCGATTATAGCGGCGCTCCGGTAGTAGAGCCTGTTTCCATATTGCAAGGCATCCGGAACAGGGTAGGCGATAAAGTAAAGGTGGTGTATGCTCCCTGGAAGTCGGCAACTGACGGTCTGGAACTTATTCAAGGCGAGAGCTTTCCGGAAGGACTACGAGCGGAATATTTCGATAATCCCCGCCTGGAAGGTACACCGAAAGTACGCAAGGAGGCTTGGATCAACTTTGAACCTGCCAATCAGGCGCCCGACCCGTTCCTTCCCAAGTCTCCGCTTTCTATCCGTTGGACGGGTAAGCTGAAACCCGCCATCTCCGGTCATTATACATTCAGCTTTACTTCAGACGACGGTTGCCGTTTGAGTATTGACGGACAACTGTTGGTTGACGCCTGGAACGGACATGCAATATCCACAGACTCGGCTTCCATCTATCTTGAAGCAGGAAAAGAATATCAATTGAAAGCGGAATACTACGACAACCGGGATTATGCCATTGCGAAGTTGCAATGGAAGGTTCCGCAGATAGGGAAAGCCACCCGGCTCGATTTGTATGGAGAAGCCGGGAAGGCAGTCCGCGAGTGTGAAACCGTGATTGCCGTGATGGGAATCAATAAGTCGATAGAACGTGAAGGGCAAGACCGTTATGACATTCAGCTTCCGGCAGACCAAAGAGAGTTCTTGCAGGAAATCTATAAAGTGAATCCTAATATCATAGTTGTTCTGGTGGCAGGCAGTTCATTGGCTATCAACTGGATGGACGAACATATACCGGCCATAGTGAATGCCTGGTATCCGGGCGAACAGGGAGGAACAGCCGTTGCCGAAGTATTATTTGGCGATTATAACCCTGCCGGACGTTTACCGCTGACGTATTATAAGTCTTTGGACGAATTGCCTTCATTCGATGATTATGACGTTACCAAAGGGCGCACTTATAAATACTTCAAGGGGGATGTGCTGTATCCTTTTGGTTACGGGCTGAGTTATTCTTCCTTTAAATATAGTGACCTGAAAGTGAAGGGCGAAGGGAACGAAGTCACAGTGTCTTTCCGCTTAAAGAATACGGGAAAGAGGAAAGGTGATGAAGTCCCCCAAGTGTATGTGCGGATACCGGAACCCGGTGGTATTACTCCGATAAAAGAGTTGAAAGGCTTTCAGCGTGTTCCCTTGAAAGCAGGAGAAAGCTGTCTGGTGGAAATCAAACTTAATAAGGAATTGCTTCGTTACTGGGATACGGAGAAAGAAGGATTTGTAGTGCCGAAGGGAGAATGCGAGATTATGGTCGGCGCTTCTTCCAAAGATATTCGTTTGCAGATGAAGTATATGGTGGATTGATGATACCACAGTGCATCACACCGGAACCGATTGCACTGCACTGAAACCGATTGCTGCACCACACTGAAACCGATAAATTCATCTCACGAGACGAATTTTTCCGTCTCACGAGATGAATTTTCTCGCTTCGCGGGATGAATTCAGGGGGAAATACAGATTTCTCCCTCCCAGGGTTTTGGGTTCTTCGTCACTTTAGGTG
>NZ_DBDF01000050.1 GCF_002293435.1 Bacteroides sp. UBA939
TAAGAGGAACATAGCGGGCTATGTGACGAGTGAAAACAGGAAAAGAGACCGAAAACAAACTTAAAAGAGACTGATAAAATTAATTAGGAATAAAATCAAAACAGCTTCTTAATATTCGGCGATAAGCGACAACCATTTCCCGGCTGACGTTACCCATACTTCCTTGTAGCAGGCATTATTAGTCTGCGGCCAATAGGGGATGTCGTCATTTCCCAGAGTACGGATGCCGACGGGCATCTCACCTGTCATTTCTCCGGAAGAGAACGTATTCATTTGCGGATAGTTGTATCCTTCTCCATATATTAAGGATTGTCCGAAGGGGTTCTTCCCGACAGTCCAATAGAGTTGTTCCTTGCCGATGGCGATCAGTTCTTCGTCCTTAAGGAACTTTCCGCAGATGGCGGCTGATTTACCGGTGGACAGATGGATGGCGCTGTTGCCGTTGAAGATACTGAACCAAACGGGGAAGCGTTTCAGATAATGTTCTTTGTCGAGTTTGACTCCCCGTTGTACTTGCTCGGCATACAACTCTTTCGCGTTGGTTGGCGGGAAGAGATGAAGTGAGTAGAAACTTGCGGAGTCTTTGTACTCTTCCGTGTGATATACCCCGCTCGGAATCATTCCGTAGGGATGGGTATATTTCATCAGTCCTTTCAGGTAGTTGCCGTACAGCTTGATGGAGTTTTCCCATTTCCGGTAATCGGGATGCTCCTTTTGTGTTTCGCATAGCAGAGTCATGGCTTGCATGTAAATCTGTTCGCGCGACTGATGGATGTAATGCACGATAGACTTTCGCGATTTATCCCGGTAGAAGAAGCCGCGAGTTCCGTCCTTGTCTTTCAATGGTTCCGTTCGCTGGCAATCGAGCACATAGCGGATGGCTTCTGTTGCCGTTTCTGCATAATGGGTTTTGCCCGTTAACTTGTAGAGCATGCCGGCAGACCAGGATATGGTTGCCATATATTGGCTCCGGGAGGTATTGTAACTGTGCTCATACATCTGCCTGAATGGTTCAAAGCCATCTTTATTGAATTTGTCCATAGCGAACGCGAAGTCTTCTTCGGCAACTTTCCGCAGATATTCCTGTTGCATGGGATCCCGGTCTATGGTCATTGCGGCGTACGCTTCGTATCCGGCGTAGAGGAAATTGTCGAATGCCATGTTCTGAACGCGTACCGAGTGTATGTCGTCCAACGTATTGATTACGCCGTCCTGCCAGATGAGCAGTCCCATGCTGCTGGCTCTATACCCATCTCCGTAGCGATTCTTCAAGATGAATTCAACTCCCCATTCCGCTTCTTCCAGCAGGCGTGCCGCCAGTGCCGGGTTCTGCTCTTTGAGGCGATTGTATGCTTCCAGCAGAGCAAAGGTTACATCGCCCGTTTGTAGTGTCTGTTGCGACAGGTCGCCCGCATCGTGCCATCCGCCCGAATAGGAGATGCTTTTGCCGTCGTGGTTGGAGAATAAATCTGCATGGCATGCAGCGTGCTTGCCCGCTACGGGATGTCCGCAACGTTGGCAGAGAAGGAAGTTCAGCACCCGCCAGAGGGAACTGTCCCATAGCTTTTGACTGATGCGGAACGGGGGTGTTGTTTGTTCGCCTACCTGAAGTTGGTACTCTCCCGGTTGGTTGAAATGACTGAAGTCGATAATGCCGAACGAACCGATAGTGGTGTGTTCCTTCTTGAGTTTTCCTTCGTAAACTACTTGCTTGCTTACGGGATTGAGAAGCCGGAATTGCTGCCACCGGTCGCACAATCCGGAACCGACAATGGCTGTTTTGTTACCGTCCGTTGTATAGCCCGTGGTAGAATAGGCAATGACGTGTTCAGCAGGAATCCATCCGCTAACCTTCTCCGGATTCTTGATTTGCTGCAATTGAATGTTATCTATATAATATATGGCAGAGTCGCCGGTTGTGCGGTCTTTCCCTTTCAGTGCCGTATCAAAGCTGATGGCTATCACCTTGTCCCGTTGATATTCGTCTATTTCAAGGAAACAATGGTTCCACGTCTTATTTACAAGATTGATGAGATGCGAGCCGCTGGGAGGGTTGTATCCTTCTTTGGGCGTAGAGCCGTCGTTCGTGAATGTCAGATTCATATTGACCACACGCATGCCGTCGCAATCGGGATAGATGGAGAACGTGATTCTGTTATACGATTCCCAGTTCTCCTTGTCGATGCGATATGTGATGCGGCTGTTTCCGTAGGTTGCGTAGTCGGGGTCGGAGGGGGAGCCTGTTGCTCTTTTGCCTGTATACGTAGGGAAGGAGAGGCGGATGCTACCGTTGCCCGAAACGGACTTCTCTTTGGAGAAAGAGACGCTTCCTGCTCCCGAATGGTTCCATCCTTGCAGGCTGCCGGACTTTCCTTGCAAACTACCTGACCCTGTGAGCGGGCGGCTTGAAAGTACTTCCTTCTTCATGGCGTTTGCTTCAAAAGAACGGGCGATGTTTAAGGGTAGGGGGGCGTGAATCAATCCTGTTTCATGGACTTGCTTCTCCAGTTCGGAATCTTCAGTCAGGCGGATTTGGCTGTAGGTTGCTTCGTTCTGACCGTAGATTGAAGCTCCGTTAAGAAGTAAAAGCAGCGCGAGTAATCTATTTCTCATAATCTTGTTAACTTGGTTTTCGGCACAAGATTAGTTATTATTCGCCATACCGAGGTTTAAATACTGACATAAATACTCCAAAATATATCAGAAGGCAAAAAAATGATATTATATCTACCTAAATTGATAGATTTTAAACCTTTTATATGTGTTTTGTACCTGGCGTATATACCCATTATAAAAAAGTACTGCCCTATACCTTCACAGGCAAGGGCAGTAAAACCACAAATACAAATACAACTAAACAAAGTTTTAGAATGATTTTCTTTAGAAGCTGTTTTTAATTTGTTCAGTTTTCTTTTAAGAGTTGTTTTTGAGGATATTTTTCTGTTTTTAAGAGGAACATAGCGGGCTATGTGACGAGTGAAAACAGGAAAAGAGACCGAAAACAAACTTAAAAGAGACTGATAAAATTAATTAGGAATAAATTCAAAACAGCTTCTTATTCGGAATTAAATAATCCCCTGACCCATCATAGCGTGAGCCACTTTCATGAAGCCTGCAATGTTAGCACCCTTCACGTAATTGATGTAACCGTCAGGTTCTGTACCATATTTTACGCACTGGGCATGAATGCCGTGCATGATAGCATGAAGTTTTTCGTCCACTTCCGCGGCGCTCCAACTGAGGTGCATGGCGTTTTGCGACATTTCCAGTCCGGAAGTGGCTACACCACCGGCATTGACTGCCTTGCCCGGCGCATACATTACCTTATGCTCAATGAACAGGTCGATAGCCTCAGGCGTACATCCCATATTGGAAATTTCACCTACACACATCACATTATTCTCAATCAACTGACGGGCATCGTCACCGTTCAGTTCGTTCTGTGTAGCGCAAGGCAGCGCTATATCTGCTTTCACTTCCCACGGACGCTTGCCGGCTACAAATGTAGAACCCGGGAATTCGTCGGCATACGGAGCTACAATATCATTGCCCGATGCACGGAGTTCCAGCATATATTCTATCTTTTCGTTATCAAGACCTGCCGGGTCGTAGATGTATCCGTCAGGGCCGGAGATAGTAACTACTTTCGCCCCAAGTTCGGTAGCTTTGATGGCAGCGCCCCAAGCTACGTTTCCGAAACCGGAAATAGCAACGGTCTTATCCTTCATATCAATGCCTTTGGTTTGCAACATCTGGTTCACGAAGTATAATCCGCCGAAACCGGTAGCTTCAGGACGAATCAGCGAACCGCCAAACTCCAAACCTTTTCCGGTAAATGTACCGGTAAACTCACGCGTCAGCTTCTTATACATACCGAACATATAGCCCACTTCACGACCGCCTACACCGATATCACCGGCAGGCACATCCATATCAGGGCCGAGATGGCGCCACAATTCCAGCATGAAAGCCTGACAGAAGCGCATCACTTCCGCATCGCTCTTACCGCGGGGGGAGAAATCGGAACCGCCTTTACCACCACCCATCGGGAGTGTTGTCAATGCATTCTTGAAAGTCTGCTCAAATCCCAGGAACTTCAGAATAGACAGGTTTACGGATGCATGGAAGCGAATACCGCCTTTGTACGGGCCAATAGCATTGTTGAACTGCACACGGTAGCCAAGGTTGGTTTGCACTTCACCTCTGTCGTCCACCCAGGTAACACGGAATGTGAAAATACGATCCGGTTCAACCAAGCGCTCTATAATTTTGGCTTTCTCAAACTCCGGATGTTGGTTATAGATATCTTCGATGGAAAGAAGTACTTCCTTTACGGCTTGAAGATATTCAGACTCGCCGGGATGCTTTGCCTCTAAAGAGGCCATAATTCGTTCGATGTTCATAATATTAAGTTTTAAAAAGTTGTTTGTTTGTAATCTAAGGCTTTCTAAACAAAATGTCAACTAACAACGCTGCAAATATAGCAACTCTTTTGTTATCGCCTACGAAAAGTGGCAATATTTTGAGTGTATAATGATAAAATGTTAGCTTGCAGTGTTCCTATTATAGGAGTTAAAGTAGTTATCACTTCGTTAGGAGTTAAGGAGTTAAAGACAATAGTCTTGCTTATGTCTTCCGGAGTATTGGCTTTAACTACTAACTACTCTAACTACTGTAGATCAGAACTTCGGTTCCATTCCCAGGTTATACATGATAAACCCGTAGATGTCAGCCTGTTCTTCAAGAACTTTAGCCATAGGTTTGCCCGCACCATGTCCCGCTTTACTGTCTATACGGATAATGGTGGGGTTTGTACCGTCGTTACACTCCTGCAAGGTAGCCGCGAACTTGAATGAGTGGGCGGGAACCACACGGTCGTCATGGTCGGCGGTAGTAACCATTGTTGAGGGATACTTGGTACCGGGTTTCAAATTGTGCAACGGGGAATAGCCTTTCAGATACTCGAACATCTCCTTACTGTCGTCGCTCGTGCCATAATCGCTCGCCCAGTTCCAGCCGATAGTGAACTTGTGGTAGCGGAGCATATCCATCACGCCTACCTGCGGAATAGCTACACGGAACAAGTCGGGACGTTGCGTCATGCAGGCGCCTACCAGCAAACCGCCATTGGAACCGCCTATGATAGCGATTTTATCTTTATCGGTGTACTTATTATTAATAAGGTATTCGGCGGCGGCAATGAAATCGTCAAATACATTCTGTTTCTGCATCTTCGTACCGGCTATGTGCCACTCTTCGCCGTACTCACCACCTCCACGCAGGTTGACTTGCGCATAGATGCCGCCATTTTCCATGAACGGAATGCGTGATGTTGAAAAACCAGGATTGAGGCTGATGTTGAAGCCGCCGTAGCCATACAGGTATACCGGGTTCTTGCCGTTTTTCTGGAGGTCTTTCTTATAGGTAAGAAACATCGGAATCTTCGTTCCGTCCTTGCTGGGATAGAATACTTGTTCGGTCACAAAGTCATCGGAGTTAAAGTCAACTTTCGGAGCGCGGAACAATTCGTATGTATTGGCATCCATATCATATTTATAAGTAGCGCCGGGAATTGTAAACGAAGTAAAGCTGAAGAAGCATTCCTTATCGTCCTTGTTCCCGCTGAAACTTACAGTGCCGAGCGAAGGTAGCTTGACTTCCTGTATTTCCTTACCGTCGAGTCCATATACATAAGCGTGTTTAGCTACGTCCTTGTCATAAGTCAGGAATAGTTTCTCTCCTATTACCTGTGCGCCGGACAGTACATTTGCTGTTTCGGGAATCAGTTCAGTCCAATCTTTCAGCGCCGGGCTTTTAACATCCGTCACCATCAGGCGATACTTCGGAGCGCCGTGATTGGTGAACATATAAATCTTCTCTCCGATTACTTCCAACGGGTAATACTCATAATCCATATCGGTAGCCATTTCCACGAAGGGAGCGTTCGGTTTACGCAGGTCTTTCATATACAACGCATTTCCGCGTCCGGCTCCGCTTTCATAGAGGAACAGGCTTGTTTCATCCTCGCTCACACTTGCTGTATAAAAACGTTTCGGGTATGCGGTATTTTGGTAAATCAACTTATCTTGCGATTGCGGAGTTCCCATCTTATGATAATAAATCTTATGGTTTTCATTCACATTCGAGAACTCTTTACCTTTTACCGGAGCATCATAAGCGCTATAGTAGAAACCGTCGCCCTGCCAATCGGCGCCCGAGAATTTAGCCCATTGGATATGGTCATCCAGCAACTTTCCGGTTTCGGTGTCCATTACGTAGATTTCGCGCCAGTCCGACCCGCTGCGGGAAATGGTATATGCGGTGTACTTTCCGTTATTGGAGAAAGAAAGACCGGACAATGCTACCGTACCATCGTCCGACAATTTATTAGGATCAAGGAATACGCGTGGTTCGCTATCCAGTGCATCCTGTACATACAGCACGCTTTGGTTTTGCAAACCATCGTTCTTGTAGAAGTAGTATTTGCCATGTTTCTTAAATGGTGTACCAATCTTTTCATAATTAGCCAGGTCTGTCATTCGTTTCAGCAGGGCTGCACGGAACGGTATCTTAGACAAGTACTCGTTAGTTACCTTGTTCTGCGCTTCCACCCACGCGGCGGTTGCTGCCGATGTATCGTTCTCCAACCAACGATACGGATCCGGGACTTCTGTTCCGAAATAAACATCTACCGTGTCCACCTTCGCGGTCACAGGATAGGTAAGTTTCTGTTGCTGTACACAAGACATCATCATGATACCGGTTGCAAATAATAAAGTTACTTTTTTCATTTTGAAATGTATTTAAATTAGATGTATATCGTATATGTTCGCCAAAAAGATATTTTTCATCCGCAGATGACGCCGATAACACAGATTTGTTTTAAAATAAATCCGCGTAATCCGTGTTATCTGCGGATGAAAGATGGTAGACTTAGAAACTGTTTTGATTTTTCTTTTTAAGATTTTTATCAGCTTCTTTTGAGTTTGTTTTCGGTCTGTTTTTCTCTTTTTACTCGTCACATAGCCCGCTATGCTCCTCATAAAAAACAGAAAAACATCCTCAAAAACAACTCTCAAAACAATGCTGAACAAAATCAAAACAATTTCTTAAGCTTTTGACATACTGTCTTTGAATTTGTTTCTAATTGTTTTGGCGTTAAAATTACGAAAACAGAGAATAGAAAGCAAGGAAAAACCGGCATATTTATTGCAATATTACAGAACTAATTATGAACAGCTACTTATCTTAATTGATGTTGTGTCAAAAGTAAAGGATGTGAAGTTTACCTCAATGGGTAACATTACGCTGGCAACCTGTTTTGTCCCGAAGGGTAACCCGTTTTTCGCCGATAACCACCTGAAACTTTCCGTTTCCGCGCGCTACGATATACAATGGGGTGAGTTCCTGAAATACTGTTTTACCGGTTGTCTGCATAAACTGTTCATGGTAAATGAGTTGCTTGCAGAAATAGAAGGTAGTGGAAGGATTGAGCACTGACGAACTTATAGCTTTGCTGAAAATACTTGAAGCTTTGCACGGTGTGCCGTTCAATGAAGAGATAAAGACAAAGTCTCTTTCTGTACTGAGTATGATAGATGAAGTGGTGGTGCAGGCT
Organism: Bacteroides sp. UBA939; assembly: GCF_002293435.1. Classification (GTDB taxonomy): domain Bacteria; phylum Bacteroidota; class Bacteroidia; order Bacteroidales; family Bacteroidaceae; genus Bacteroides. The sequence continues at coordinate 7,619 of NZ_DBDF01000050.1, forward strand.
GAGAAACTTTGTTAGATACTATATTATTCCTCTATAATTCTTTTTGCATCCTCCCTGTTTATACTATACGTGTTTTCTCCGAGATACCGTATTAATTTAGCCAAACGTTCAAGTTCAGGAGCGTCGGAAAGTTCTCTAAATAGCCGTTTGAAAGTGTTGAAATCGTTTTCGTTCTTGCCTGCAATCTGTTTAGTCCTTTTTGTAAGTTTCTTCAAATCGGTTGGGAGTCCGTATGTGGCTGTTATGTCAATACCCTTTTCCTCAGCCGCTTTCAATATGAAACGTTCAATTGCAGGGCTGATTTGAATAATGTAATGATGCTTTTCATTGTGTTTATGCAGATATAAAGAATCATTAGAAGCAACCAATTCGAAATTTTTCAAATAAGGTACTTCTTGTTTATCCTTATCTATAATGCCTACGGCAAAAGCATCATTAAAGTTCTCTTGCATGACTTTACTTACTGTGTAGGGTGTCCAGTTTTACGTTTC
>NZ_DBDF01000004.1 GCF_002293435.1 Bacteroides sp. UBA939
TATCTATCCCAGACAGCCAATCTCTTGTTAACCTTAAATCTAATACTATGAAAAACACAGTACAAAGGTACGCACTTTGATGATATCTCCAAATTTTCAGGACGAAACGAGTTGATTTATAACATGGTTTAATAGAATAAAGGAACTCGTTAACTATATGGGGAGATTATGTTAATTTTAACCTTGAAGCAACTATTCTTTATCGAAACACTCCCATCACCCAATAATAATTCTCCAGCAGCTTATTAAGAATCTGTTCTCCCGCTCCAATTTCAATAAGCCTCGGCCCATTATCAGCGCCATATCCTCCGTAAGCTGCCGAACGGATATCGGGCAAGTACACAGGCCACTTCCCATTACTCCAGGTATATCCGAAAAAGAACGGAATTACGTTGTTAGGCTGCATCTCGCGTTTCCAGTCTATCTGAAACTTGATGAAAGGTTCTCCGGGAACAGTAGCAATGGCAATACGGTTGTTTATGGATATGACTGAGAAATAGACATTATATTCCAGGGACTTATCATATCTGCCTGTGAAGTGCAGGGAATCGGTCTTTACTTTAATATCCGCCACATCATACGGGTTCGGATAAATTTCTTTAGCCAGCTTAACCGCTTCAATGGAAAGCAGTTTTCCCATACGGTCAATCAAATCATAGTTTGAGGGACGCGGGTCATCCGGCCCTGTTCGTCCGCCATCCTTGAACAGAGGTGCCTGATTGCCGCCGCCACCTTGCACAAACATACAGTAAACCTGATTGCCAAAAGCCTCTTCCGTATATTTGGTTGCATACCCTACGTAATCGGCAGAGATTTCGAAATTATTCCAGGCAACATCGGGATGGCAGGCATAGTTCATCATAATTACTTTAGGATTTCCCTGGGTATCTTCCAGCTTTATAACACCTACGGAATTATCGACAGGCCCGTGCGGAATACGTTCCGGATTTACTGCCCGGTAATGATCGTCTCCTTCCCAGGATTCGAGGGCGCGCCCATTGTCGCGAAGAATAAGTCTGTTGAAACTCAGTTGGGGAAAACTACGATAACCGGCTGAAATGCGGGCCTCGAACATGGACAGGGAAGCTTTCTTCAAAGCATCGGTAATCTGCGCTTCCAGCCATTCTTTAGGTCCGGCTTGTGCAGAATGCGTATGCTGAGGGCAGAAGTAAAGCTCATTCAAGCGAAATTGCTTTTTCAATTTCTCTGCCAACGGAATATTAGTATATCCGCTCAAGTCCAACCCTACAAATGCAATACGCGAATCTCCTGCTTCAAGAATCAGGGTTCTCGCATATAGCGAATCGTGAACCGGGTAGCGGGGATTGGGCGGGGTTATATTCACTTTGCCTGTACCGGCCATTAACTTCTCGGCAGCATTCACACTTGCCACAGAAAAAACACTCGCCAGCACAAACAGCGCTGCAAACCAAAAGTTGTGTGTTTTCATATAAATTTCAATTATCTGATTAATATTTCAGGCAATAATACGTGGAACCGCTTAACAAAGCAATTAATTCTCTATTAACCCGGAGAACAATTTGTTTTTTTTAGTATATGAAGTAGTATTCATGATGAGTTAGAAAAGAACACGCATGGTTAGAAATACATTTGGGAGAAATCAAACTATCCCGTACACAATCTTGCGCTTGCATGGACGCAACACGACTCATAAGGAAGCTTATTACGAATACACTTCCTTTTACAAAACAATTACTTTTCATCTACGCTATTTTTGCGCGCAAACTATACTTCGATTATACGAGTACGAACAAATACCTTTAAGTATGACAAAAAGAAACGTGAGCTTCCCTTATCAAACTCTGAGGTATTTGGCATAACCCGTATAGACGATAAGTTCCACCCACGCATAGCGTAAGCGTTCACTGAACTTATTCGTGCCTATACATCATTTAATCGCCAAATTTCCAGAGTATACCGAATAATAGCAAACGCAATTATTAATATGTTTATTTTATTGTTATTTCATTCTTCATTTATTAATTTTGTTGTTTCAAATTACTATTACTTATCTAATTTAGATTTCTCAAAGATATTGAAATCCGGTGAATCTACCGTCATCTCTTTGCCTGATGCACCGTCAACTGTGGGAAGGGGAAACCGATACCCTCCTTATTGAATACGGAATAGATGGTTTTGTTCATATCGAAATAAACATCCCAGTAATCTCCGCTCTTTACCCAGGCACGGATAACCACATTCACACTACTTGCATCCAGCGCATTAAGCGCTACAAAAGGAGCAGTCGGTTCAGTCAGTATACGCTTATCTTCGGCAATAATGCGACGAACGGTTTCTTCTACCTTATCGTAGTTCTCACCATACTCCACTCCGATTATCCAGTCCACGCGACGAGTGTCCTCGCGGCTATAGTTAGTCACCGTACCGCTGCTCAGCGCTCCGTTCGGAATATAAATCACCTTATTGTCGGCAGTGGTCAGGATGGTGTGGAATATCTGTATTTCGCGCACCGTGCCCGACACCCCCTGGCTCTCTATCCAGTCGCCTACCTTATACGGGCGGAACAGAAGAATGATAAGACCGCCTGCAAAGTTTTGCAGATTACCGGACAATGCCATACCGATAGCCACACCGGCGGATGCCAGCAAAGCTGCAAACGAAGTAGTTTCCACGCCCAGCTTTCCGATAACGGCAATAATCAGCAGGATGGTCAGCAGGATATTAACCAGACTCTTGACAAAGCTCTGGATACCCGGATCCACCCGACGTCTTGCCAGTAACTTGGACGTCATCTTCTTTATAAGCGAAATAAGGAAGCGTCCGATAATGAAAATCAGTATAGCGCCAATGATATTCCCACCGGCATTTACACCCCAGTCAATTAACTGTTGAAGAAAAGACTGCAATTTGCCGATATCGCCTTTCACTGCGGCTTCGGCGGCAGGCACTGCTGCTTGTAATAATAATAACATAAATATTGTTGTTTGAAGTTATAGCTACAAAATTAACAAAATAATCCGATTATCGTTCACTACATTTGCTTATTTCATCGAAAACGGATAATTTTGCCAACGATTTCAATTAAGGGGTGCCCTAACATGACGGGCTGAGATCATACCCATTGACCTGATCCGGGTAATGCCGGCGGAGGGAAAAAGAGAAAAGTTCCCCTTTTCTGTATTAATCTAAACTGCATTATTTACAGTGCAGTAGTCAAAGTAGTTAACCCTAACAAAGTGATAACTATTTTAACTACGGTATGAATAATGCAGACTAAAACAATTGAGAACTGCAATGAGAAAACATGCAATGGCGGTTTGCTTCTTTATGGCAACGTTGAGTGTCTATGCGCAGACACAAGAAAAAGACAGCTTGCAGGAAGTAAACCTGCAAGAAGTAGAAATTACGTCCACCCGTGCCACGGGAACTACTCCGGTGGCGTTCACCAACATTAGTAAGGAACAACTCAAGAAACAGAACTTCGGGCAAGACCTGCCTTATCTGTTCAGTATGACGCCTTCCGCCATTACTACAAGCGACGCAGGAACAGGTATTGGATATACAACCCTGCGTGTACGCGGCACGGATGGTACGCGAATCAATGTCACAGCCAACGGCATCCCTATCAATGACGCGGAAAGCCATACGGTGTTCTGGGTCAATCTGCCGGATTTCGCCTCCTCCGTAAAAGATGTGCAAATACAGCGCGGTGCAGGAACATCCACCAATGGCGCAGGAGCTTTCGGCGCAAGCATCAATATGCAAACGGGCGACTTTTCTCTAAAACCTTATGCCGAAGTCAACGCTTCCTACGGTTCGTTCAACACCCACAAAGAGACTGTGAAAGCCGGCACAGGACTTATCAATAACCACTGGTCATTTGATGCCCGCTTATCCAATATAAGCTCAGACGGATATATAAACCGGGCTTCCGTAGGATTAAATTCTTATTATGTACAAGGAGCATACTACAACGACAATACGTCGATAAAGTTAATCACCTTCGGAGGCAAGGAACGCACTTACCACGCATGGAACTATGCCAGCAAGCAACAAATGGACGCATTCGGAAGACAGTTTAACTCATGCGGATACATGTATCTGGAAGACAAAACCGGCGGAATACATCAACCGGAAATTGATTACGACTATGGTATCGAGGAAGCTGTTCCACTACTAAAAGACGGCGGAAAATTCCGCTATTACGATGACCAGACTGATAACTACGTACAAAAGAACTACCAACTTTTAGTAAATCACACCTTCACTTCGCAATGGAACCTGAACGTAGGTCTTCACTACACAAAAGGCGATGGGTATTATCAGGAATATAAGATAGGAGGCAAATTGACGGAGTACGGCATGAAGCCTTACGAATATAACAGTGAGAATATAACCAGAAGCGACCTCGTCCGCAAGAAAGCAATGGACAACCGGTTTGGCGGTGGCGTATTCTCCGTAAATTACAACGGGAACGGCCTAAACGCTTCATTAGGAGGTGGCTTGAACCGCTATGACGGCGATCACTTCGGCAAAGTGCTATGGGTTAAGAATTACCTCGGCGAACTGAATCCGGATAAGGATTACTACCGCAACAACGCCACCAAGAACGACGGTAACATCTATCTGAAAGCGAACTACGAACTGGGCGGTGGTGTAAACGCGTACGCCGACTTGCAATATCGCCACATCACGTATAAGATATACGGTAACCATGATAAATGGAATGCAGAAGCCAATGCCCCGCAAACTCTTAACATTGATGAAAAGTTCGGCTTCTTTAATCCCAAAGCAGGGCTATTCTGGCAAATCAACCGTAACAACCGCCTATACGGTTCATTCAGTGTGGCGCATAAAGAACCGACACGCAACAATTATACAGATGGAAAACTAACCGAACGCCCCCAAGCAGAGCGGCTGTTCGATTATGAATTAGGATATACTTTTGCCAATTCATGGCTGCATTTGGGTACCAACCTGTACTATATGAGCTACAAAAACCAATTGGTACTGACCGGTGAAATGAATGAAATAGGCGAAGCCGTAGCCGCCAACGTACCCGACAGTTACCGTATGGGCATAGAACTGATGGCGGGCTTGAAACTGGATTGCGGTTTTCAATGGGACATCAACGCCACTCTAAGTCGTAACCGCGTACAAAATTTCGCCGAAACATTATACGAATGGGAAGATCAAACCACCGAGGCATGGAAAATAGAACGCGGAAACACACCTGTTTCTTTTTCGCCAGACTTCATTCTGAATAACCATTTCAGCTATACATACAAGGGGCTCCAAGCATCCCTGCAATCCCAGTACGTCAGCAAACAGTATATGACAAATGCCAAACACGACGACCAGATGCTGGACTCTTACTTCGTCAGCAATCTGAATCTGGCATACACGTTCACGTTACCCCATACCAAGTCCGTCACAGTAGGCTGCAGCATCTACAACCTCTTCAATGAAGAATACGAGAATAACGGGTTTGCCGGTAGCGGATATTCATTGAATGATGCAGGTAAGAAAGAGCGTTATAGTTATGCTACCTACGCCGCGCAAGCCGGAACAAATGTATTGGCACATATCTCATTAAGTTTTTAATGGATGGAACAAATTCTTGAAATAACCGGAACCATCATCGGGCTGATTTACTTATGGCTGGAATACCGGGCGAGCATTTACCTTTGGATAGCGGGCATCATCATGCCTGCTATCTATATTTTCGTTTATTATGATGCCGGATTGTATGCCGACTTCGGAATAAACATATACTATCTCGGTGCGGCGGTGTACGGTTGGATGATGTGGAAGTACGGTACCTTTGTCAAGCGGAAGCTGCATCTGCGCATTGAGGACGGCGTGCAGGAACTCCCTGTTACCCGCATGCCTTTGCGATATTATCTGCCTTTGGCGGTTGTATTCGCAATCACCTTTGTCGGTATAGCCTGGATATTGATACGTTTTACCAACAGTGATGTCCCCTGGCTGGATTCCTTTACCACAGCCCTCAGTATCGTAGGTATGTGGATGCTGGCGCGTAAATACGCAGAACAATGGTGGGCATGGATTGCAGTAGACGCCGTCAGCACCGGGCTATACATCTATAAAGAACTTAATTTCACCGCAGGGCTGTATGCGCTTTATACAATAATAGCTATCTTTGGCTATTTCAAGTGGAAAAAAATGATAGTTAGTAATTAGTGGTTAGCGATTAGTGATTAGCGATGAAAGAAGATAATGATAAGAATGCTGTGGGACTCCGGGTACTTTGTGGTGAATCAAAAGGTGGTGAACCGGATGCGGTAATTCTTGCCAATGGCGAATACCCTTCTCACGCGGTGCCTTTAGAGGTATTGCAAAAAGCGCAATATGTGGTTTGCTGCGACGGAGGGGCAAATGCCTACATAGCGCATGGCAATATACCGGATGCAATTATCGGGGACGGTGACTCTCTAAGCGAAGAAAATCACCGCCAATACCGGCATATCCTTCACAGTATCTCCGAGCAGGAAACAAATGACCAGACTAAAGCCGTAAACTATCTTTTGGCACAAGGAAAGAAGAACATTGCCATCGTCGGGGCAACGGGCAAACGGGAAGACCATACTTTAGGGAACATTAGCCTTCTTATTGATTACATGCGTGCGGGCGCCAAAGTTCGTATCTTCACGGATCATTGTATAATTGTTCCATGCCGCAATACCTGTACTTTCTCCTGTCAGCCGGGAACACAAATCTCCATTATTAACTTCGGCGCTCGCGGTTTGCGCGGTGAAGGGCTGCTTTATCCGCTCAGCGATTTTACTAATTGGTGGCAGGGTACGCTGAATGAATGTACAAAAAACGAATGTACAATTCATGCGGAAGGAGAGTACTTGGTGATGATAAATTTCAAGTTTTAATCAAGGCAACCATACCAGAATTCTTATTTATGCGAATCAGGAGTTAAAGGAGTTATCGCTTTACTCAGGGGTTATCAGCCCCCAAGCGGGCTTAGGAGTTAAAGCCAATACTCCGTGAATCATATAACATTAGTATCGACTTTAACTCCTAAGCCAACTTGTTGGCTGATAACTTCTTTAACTCCTCTAACTCCTAAAGCATGAATAATGCAGGTTAGAGTCAGAATCCGCTATAACGACATCAGATACTTCTTGAAGTCTGCAAACTCCTTTGTCAGTGGCAGACTCTTCTTTTCGCCTTGCATAAATGCTTTCAGCTTCGCAGGAATCTCCACTGCCTCGCCGATGATACCTTCAACAGTATCAAGGAATTTTGCCGGATGCGCCGTTTCCAGGAAGATACCTGTTTCGCCGGGTTTCAAACCCTCTTCCAGGGCGCGGAAACCACAAGCGCCATGCGGATCCAACAGATAATGATACTCCTTCCATGTCTCACGCATTGTTTCGGCAATCTGTTCATCGGTATAGGCAACACCGCTGACTTCCGCAGAAATAGCCGCATGGCTATTGTCGTAAAGTCCGAGTACCCGTGCAAAATTACTCGGGTCGCCCACATCCATAGCATTGGCAATGGTAGCCACGGAAGGGCGCGGGGTATAAACGCCTGTTTGCAGATATTGATAGAAAATATCATTGCTATTGTTGGCTGCAATAAAACGTTTCACAGGCAATCCCATACGTTTGCCGAACAAACCGGCAGTGATATTACCGAAGTTTCCGCTCGGAACACAAATAACGGGTGACGGGTTATTACCAGCCTGCACTTTGTCACACGCCATTTTCTTCAACTGCGCATAAGCATAAAAGTAATAAAAAGCCTGCGGTAAAAAACGGGCTACGTTAATGGAATTGGCGCTGGTCAGTTGCAAACGTTCATTCAATTCCCTGTCCATGAAAGCAGATTTCACCAATGCCTGGCAATCATCGAACGTGCCATCCACCTCAATGGCAGTGATATTCTGCCCAAGGGTGGTGAATTGCTTTTCCTGTATCTCGCTCACCTTACCCTTAGGATAAAGCACGTAGACGTGAATACCTTCTACACCCAGGAAACCATTTGCAACGGCGCTCCCCGTATCACCGGAAGTAGCGACCAGTACATTGACCTGTTTCTTACCTTCCTTCGCAATGAAATATCCCAGAAGACGCGCCATGAAGCGCCCGCCCACATCTTTAAAGGCAAGCGTAGGACCGTGAAAAAGTTCAAGGGAATAAATATTCTCCGCCACCTTCACCAGAGGAACATCGAAATTCAGCGTATCATATACGATTTGCTTCAATGTATCGGCAGGAACATCTTCTCCGAAGAAAGCATCGGCTACACGATAGGCAATTTCCTGAAAAGAAAGGGTTTCGATGCTATCGTAGAAATCCTGTGGCAAAGACTTAATGGCATAGGGCATGAATAACCCTTTATCGGCTGCGAGTCCTTTCACTACGGCTTCTTCCAAAGTCGCATCAGGAGCTTGTTTGTTGGTACTGTAATAGTTCATATCGAATAATTTGTAAGACCCATAAATTCATTAATAAACTCATCCTCTTTCAACAGTCCGTAACTTCCCTCACGGACTGACATTTCATCAAAGCTCTGCACACTATCCGGTTCAATACCCGGATACCAGACGAGGAAAGGAACCGGTTCATTGGTGTGCGTACGGAGTTCACACGGCGTAGGATGGTCGGGCAATACGGCAATGGCCACCGGCTCATCCCAGCCTTTCACTGCTTCGTAAACAGGCCCCACAGCACGGCTATCCAGATTCTCTATCGTCAGCAGTTTCAAATCCACATTTCCTTCATGCCCCGCCTCGTCACTGGCTTCAATATGCAGGTAGACAAAATCGTCTGTCGCCAAAGCATCCAGTGCGGCAGCTACCTTATTTTCATAATTGGTATCGTACAGTCCCGTGGCGCCTTCCACTGTCAGGCGTCGCAAACCGGCATAATAACCGATACCGTTAATCAAATCCACCGCCGAAATCACTGCACCCCGTTTAATCTGAGGGAACTTATCAGATAAACGTTCCATCTTCGGACGATAACCGGGACTCCAGGGCCAGATGCTATTGGCAGGGTCTTTCCCTTCCGCCACACGTTCCAGGTTCAACGGATGATTCTTCAGTAGTTGCTGCGAACGCAGAATAAGGTCGTTTATCAAATCCGCCGTCTGTTGCGGAGTCAGTCCGGCGTCTCCTTCGGGAACGGTTATATTCTCCGTGCCCGGCACAGGCTTCACCAGCAATGGGCGGAATGGTTTCAGGGGCACATCGTGGGGCGGAGTACAGTCAATACGCTTATCTCCGCCTTTGATTACCAATAAATGGCGATACTGAACGCCTGTATAGAAACGCACGTGTTCATTGCCTAAATGTTCCTGCAAATACTTCACCAACACATCGGCTTCCTCCGTCGTGATATGTCCGGAAGAATGGTTCTTGATGTGTTCGCCTTCGATGCAGATAATGTTACAGCGCATCGCCATTTCTCCCGGCTTCAGGTCTACACCGATGCTGGCAGCCTCCAGAGGCCCGCGCCCTTCGTAAACCTTTGACAGATCGTAGCCTAAAACGGACATATTAGCCACCTCGCTGCCGGGATGGAAACCATCGGCCACGGTCTTCAACCGCCCCGTGCGCCCCATAGCCGCCAGCTTATCCATATATGGCGTACGGGCATGTTGCAACAATGTCTTGTCACCCAACGACTTTACAGGCCAGTCGGCCATTCCATCGCCTAATATGATTAAATGTTTCATTTCAATTAAACATTCGCAATACTCATGATATCCGCAAATACACCCGCTGCCGTTACACCGGCGCCGGCGCCATATCCCTGTATCATCATCGGATACTCCTTATAACGCTCGGTTGTCAGCAAGATAATATTATTGCTGCCTTCCAGCCCGTAGAACGGATGATTGACATCCACTTCCTGCAAGCCGACAGACGCTTTGCCATTCTCCAGCCTGGCAACAAAACGCCAATGCTTATTCTCCGCTTCCAATACCTTGCGACGTGCCTCGAAGGCAGCGTCCAAGCTCGGGACTTTCTTCCAGAAGTCGTCCAGCGAACCGTCGAAGAAATCATCCGGTACGAACAGGTTCTTCTCAACATCCGACTGTTCCAATCTGTAACCTGCCTCACGTCCCAGAATAACCAATTTGCGGATTACATCCTTTCCGCTCAGGTCAATACGCGGGTCAGGTTCGGAGTAACGCTCTTCCTGCGCCATCCTGATGGTCTTGCTGAAAGGAATGTCGGCGCTGATTTTATTGAATATATAGTTCAACGTACCGCTCAGTACGGCTTCAATTTTCAATATCTTGTCGCCGCTATGTATAAGGTCATTAATCGTATTGATAATCGGTAGCCCCGCACCTACATTCGTCTCGAAGAGGTACTTCACTCCACGCTGGCGGGCAATGCTTTTCAGTTCACGATAATTCTCGTACTCCGAAGAAGCCGCAATCTTGTTGGCAGCTACCACTGAAACGTTATGCAGCAACAGGTCTTTATACAGGGAAGCAACCGCTTCGCTCGCTGTGCAGTCCACAAATACCGAGTTGAAGATATTCATGCCGATAATTTCATCATGCAAAGTCTCCAGGGTACTCGGCTTGCCTTTTGCCGCCAACTCTTCACGGAAGTTAGCCAGATCGAAGCCTTCGCGGCTGAACATTGCCCGGTCTACATCGGCTATGCCTACGATATGCAACTTCAATCCGTTCTCCATCATCAGTTTCTGCTGCTGGCAACGGATTTGCTCTACCAGGCTGCCGCCCACCGTACCGACGCCACAAATAAAAAGATTCAGTACCTGATACTCCGACAGGAAGAATGAATCGTGGATAACATTCAGCGACTTGCGCAGCGATTTGCCGTCAACCACAAATGAGATATTCGTTTCCGAAGCTCCCTGCGCACAGGCAATCACATTGATACCGTTGCGCCCCAGCGTGCCGAACAGCTTTCCGGCAATGCCCGGCGTATGTTTCATATTCTCGCCTACAATAGCTACGGTAGCCAGATTCCGCTCCGCCTGTATCGGAGAAATCTCTCCCATTTCTATCTCCTTGGCAAACTCTTCATTCAGCACTTCACATGCCAAATCGGCATCCGCATTGCGTACACCGATGGATGTGGAGTTCTCCGAAGAGGCCTGTGACACAAGAAACACACTGATGCCATTCTTCGCCAGCACCTTGAAGATGCGGTAGTTCACCCCGATAACGCCTACCATGCCGAGTCCCTGCACGGTAATCAAACTGGTATCATTGATGGAAGAAATACCTTTGATGGCTTTCGAACGCGGGTCGGACACTTCCTGCTTGATAATCGTTCCCGTTCCTTCGGGATTAAACGTGTTCTTTATCAGTATGGGAATATTCTTATGATAAACCGGATAGATAGTGGGCGGATACACCACCTTGGCGCCAAAGTTGCAAAGCTCGGTCGCTTCCACATAACTCAATTCGTTGATAGTGTAGGCAGTGGATATTACGCGCGGGTCGGCAGTCATGAAACCGTCCACATCCGTCCATATTTCCAGTTGGGAAGCATCCAGCGCAGCCGCAATAACCGCTGCGGTATAATCGGAACCGCCACGACCCAGATTCGTTACATCTCCCGATACCTTGTCGGTAGAAATAAACCCGGGCACCAGCGACCGCTTCGGCAAGCCGGCAAATGTCTCACGAATCAGTTCATTCGTCAAGTCCGTATCCAGCACATATTTGGAGTGCTTTCTTTCCGTCTTGATAAACTTGCGCGAATCAAACCATTCCGCACCCGTCAACTGTGCCACGATGATGGACGACAAACGTTCGCCATAACTCACAATCGTGTCGGACGTCTTTTGCGAAAGGTCTTTTATCAGGTAAATGCCTTGGAAAATATCTTTCAGCTCATTGAGCAGTTCACCCACCTGACGCTGCAATTCCACCTGCTCCTCACCGGCGGGAATCACTTCCTTTATCATCTCCACGTGACGGAAGACTATTTCACGGAATTCGTTCTCGTAGGAGGCATCACCGGCAGCCGCCATTTTCGATGCGTTAATCAGTTTGTCCGTAATACCGCCCAGTGCGGATACCACTACGATTACCGGTTCTTCGATTGCTTCTACAATTCTCTTGACGCTTAAAATGCTGTTCGCGGAACCTACGGACGTTCCGCCGAATTTTATGACTTTCATTCCTTTTATTACTATTAATGTTGATACAACGTGTCGGAAACAGGACGCAATCGCCTGCATTGACTTGGATTAAATAAGAAAAAACTGCTGAAAAAGTGTATCACGTAGAAACACAAATACTATCCCTTAACCCCTAAGGGTCATGGTTGTCCACATAGATGTGACTGTATGGCGATAGTACTTATTCATAATCTCTGTCTCTCGTTTTATTGAAAAGTGTTGCAAAAGTAAGAATAAAAACATTCAATCTATCACTTTTTGCCGTTTTTTTGTAATAAAAGCATTAATAACTCTCAAAATAGACGGAAAAATACAAAAGGGGAAGTAAAGTACACCCATATTGCAACGCAGGGAAATCCGGTAGCACGGGCATAGTTTTATTACATATTATCATCCATCTCAAGATATATCACTATATTTGCAACGAATTTCCGTAGAATAGAGCGTATGAACCCAGACAACACTTCCATTTTGCTAATTTATACCGGTGGCACTATCGGAATGATAGAAAATCCGGAAACAGGTGCGTTGGAGAACTTCAACCTTGAACAACTGCAAAAGCACGTGCCTGAACTACATAATTTCACGTTCCATATCGACACCTATCAATTTGATCCCCCGATGGACTCGTCGGATATGGACCCGGAAGCCTGGTGCAAGTTGGTACATATCGTCAATGATCATTATGAAAAGTACACGGGGTTTGTTATCCTGCACGGTACGGATACGATGGCGTTCACCGCATCCGCCCTTAGCTTTATGCTCGAAGGGCTGAAGAAACCCGTTATTCTCACGGGGTCGCAACTGCCTATCGGTGTGCTCCGCACGGACGGCAAAGAAAACCTGCTGACCAGCCTCGAGATAGCCGGTGCACACAATGCCGACGGAAATCCCCTCGTGCCGGAAGTCTGTATCTTCTTCGAAAACCACCTGATGCGCGGCAACCGCACTACCAAGATTAATGCCGAAAACTTTAATGCATTCCGCTCATTCAACTATCCGATACTGGCAGAAGCGGGTATCCATATTAAATATAATAATGTGCAGATACTCTTTGAAGACGCAAACCGTAAGTTCAAGCCGCATTATTTGATGGATACCAACATTGCCGTGCTGAAACTTTTCCCCGGCATTCAGGAGAATGTAGTGTCAAGCATATTGGGCATTGAAGGGCTGAAAGCCGTTGTGCTGGAAACATACGGTTCGGGGAATGCTCCGCGAAAACCCTGGTTCCTCCACCTTTTGCGGAAAGCCTGCGACGAGGGAATCGTCATTGTCAACGTCACGCAATGCAATGCCGGAACGGTAGAAATGGAGCGTTACGAAACCGGTTACCAGTTGTTGCAGGCAGGAGTAGCCTGCGGTTACGACAGTACTACGGAATCGGCCGTTACCAAGCTCATGTTCCTCCTGGGGCATGGTTATGCCCCTGATGAGGTTCGCGAACGGATGAGCATACCTATGGCGGGGGAAATTACGGTTTGATGAGGTAACATGCTTTAGGAGTCAACCGTAATATCCCACAAAACTTCGCCTTTCGCATTCAGCACCTTAATCCTCAGTTCGTCTTTCTTCTTTTCCAAAATCATTACCGTAGAACGGTCTATATGATTCCCTCCGCCGATAATGACCGGGAAATTATTTCCCTGTGCACCTTTCGGATGGTAAGCATACCTGTGCGTGTGGCCATTCAGGGAAACATCAAAAGGCGCTTTTTCGAGCAATTTAGCCCATAAACCGGTGCAAAGATTCTTCCCGTCATTGCCATAAAGGGGGATATGGTGCAGAAGGATACGTTTCTCTGCCTTCCTGAATTCTTTGGAGGCCAATTCCTGTTTCAGGAAGTCCACCTGGTCGTTACGCAGTTGGGTAAAGTCGTTCAGGTCGTAATACACCCAGTGGTCATCCGGTTTGTCTTCCCCGCAGTCCAGCATAACGATACGGGTATCTCCCCAGTTGAAAGAGCCATAGGTCTTATCTCCCACGTAGTCGAAGTGGGCGCGTAAACCGATGGAGTAGGCGTTTCGTATCTCATGATTGCCGCGCATAAAGAACATCGGTGTACGGTAACCGTGTATGCCTTCGGAAAGTTCGCTGATAAAGGTGGTTGCCTGGTTACGGTCTACGGGGTCGTCCACACAGTCGCCATTGAAAACAACAAAGTCATAGTCTACATTCCGTATCTGCTCGCACAGCGCGCGGAAGGTCTTTGTATTCTGGTGCAAGTCATTGAAAACAACGGCGGTAAAGGTATCCGCATCCGCTGCCGGAAGCGTAAATTCGTAGAAATCCGACCGGGCGGTATTTCCGAATACTTTTTTATACGCCCGGTAGAGCAGTATCTCCTGTGAATATACGCGATAGTAATATTTCAAGCCCGGTTGCAGGTCGGCAATGCGTATTTTATGCAAGTCGTTATTGCAGACCACTTGTCCGTCAACAAGCGTACGCGCACGCTTCAGTTGGGTGGTGTCCGTGCCGTATTCCACCCAGCAATATGCAGGAACGGTAGTCTCCCACATCACGGTAATACCACTGCCCACAGGGTTTTGCAAATAGGGTTTGGTACGGAATATTTTGTCCGCTTTTTCAGCGGTGCGGAGTTCTGCAAGCACTGGACGGTGGTCGGAGGCTACGGGTTCGTTCAATACCCGGGTGGAGGTAAGGGCGAATCCGGCGGCGCTTGATTTTAATGCCGCAATATAATCTATCGTTCTATCGGGTTCGGAAGCCGGAAACGTATTTTGTTTAATATCAGAAAGTATATCGAAATCTTTTTGTAATTCTTTTATAAATTCGGATTCGGGTGTGGCGTTCAGGTCTCCTGCCAGGAACAGGGGCTTTTTGTAAGAGGCGGTAAGCTGCTTTATCATCTCCAACGACTTCATGCGGTCTGCTTCCGTTAGCGAGAGGTGGGTGCAACAGTAGATGTAGTCTTCAAACTCTGCCAGAATCAGGGTGCGCGCTTCTTCTGTCCCCGGTAAAGGCAGGGTTTGCAAACGGAGCGGGTGTTGTTTGGTTAATAATCCGATTCCGTATTTCCCTCCGTCAAATTTTATTGCCGGTGCGAAACAGGCATGCATTTGCGTACGCTCGGCAATTTCGCCCAATACGTACTTCTGACCGCTTCGCTTGGTCATACTGTCCACCTCCTGTATGGCGACTATGTCCGGGGAGGCATTGTTTATGATGTTCGCTATGCGCTGGAAGTTACGGGCATTGTCCATGCCGGTGGCATTCCTGATATTGTAGGTCATCAGTTTCAATGTATTCTGAGCCTGCGCCGGGAAAATAAAAAAAACGGCAATAATTAGTAGAATAATCTTTTTCATGTTTCTCATTGGGGGTTTATTTATGAGGGTCAAATTTACATAAAAGATTTGGGGTTTTCAGGGCAATGGCATGAAGATTTCATTTACCCATCTGCTTTTGGTCAAAACTTCGCCCGCCGCGTCTCCGCTCCTCACCTGCTCCGCTTCTATAGGGGGCGGAAATAAGAGGAGCGGGTAAGGAGCGGATAAGGAGCAGGTATGGAGAGGGAACGAAGCGGGGGAAATTAGTCAATTTCTCCGATTTTATCGGAAAGCATCTCTTTAGCCCGGACGATGTAAATATACAGCAATCCAGGCATTGGTAACATGAAAATATCCGGTAACTTCCACATTGCCAATATAAAATATCACTCCATTTAACAAAATAATCCAATAAAATCGTATCTTTGGCAAGTTATTCATCAATAAAATTCCCCGTTATCAGCAAGAAAATTCTCGATTATGGCAAAAGACAAAACAATATACGTGTGTACCAACTGTGGACAGGATTCCCCTAAATGGGTTGGCAAATGCCCGTCGTGCGGAGAATGGAACACGTATGTGGAAGAAGTGGTACGGAAAGAGCCGGCAAACAAACGTCCGGTATCAGGAATAGAAACGGAGAAAGCAAGACCTGTCATTCTCAGCGAAATAGAAGCGGGCGACGAACCACGCATCAATCTGCACGACGAAGAACTGAACCGGGTACTGGGAGGCGGATTAGTTCCGGGGTCGCTGGTACTGATTGGCGGCGAACCGGGCATCGGAAAATCTACATTAATATTACAAACAGTACTCCGCATACCGGAAAAACGGATTCTTTACGTCTCCGGCGAAGAAAGCGCCCGGCAGTTGAAACTGCGTGCCGACCGGTTGTCTCATAACCCGTCCGAGTGCCTCATCGTCTGCGAAACGTCGCTGGAGCAGATTTTTGTTCATATCAAAAATACCCGTCCGGACTTGGTAATCATTGATTCCATACAGACGGTTTCGACCGAGAACATAGAATCGTCGCCGGGTAGCATCGCACAGGTGCGGGAGTGTTCGGCAAGTATCCTGCGCTTTGCTAAGGAAACGCATACGCCTGTCATTCTCATTGGACATATTAATAAGGAAGGCAGCATTGCCGGACCGAAGGTGTTGGAGCATATTGTGGATACTGTCTTGCAGTTCGAGGGCGACCAGCATTATATGTATCGCATCCTGCGCAGCATCAAGAACCGTTTCGGAAGTACGGCGGAACTGGGGATTTACGAGATGCGACAGGATGGATTACGGCAGGTTAGTAATCCGTCGGAACTCTTATTAAGCCAGGATCACGAAGGCATGAGCGGCATAGCGATAGCTTCGGCCATAGAAGGGGTGCGCCCGTTCCTGATTGAGACGCAGGCATTGGTGAGCAGTGCGGTATATGGCAATCCGCAACGTTCGGCCACAGGGTTTGATATCCGGAGGATGAATATGCTGCTGGCTGTACTGGAAAAGCGGGTAGGTTTCAAGCTGGCACAGAAGGATGTATTCCTCAATATCGCCGGAGGATTGAAGGTGAACGACCCGGCAATAGACCTGGCTGTTATCAGCGCCATACTTTCCAGCAATATGGATGCGGCAATTGAACCGGAAGTCTGCATGGCAGGGGAAATCGGTTTGTCCGGGGAAATACGTCCGGTGAACCGGATTGAGCAACGGATTGGTGAGGCGGAGAAGTTGGGATTCAAACGATTCGTGTTGCCGAAGTATAATCTGCAAGGGATTGATACGAAGAAGATTAAAATAGAATTGATACCGGTGCGGAAGGTGGAGGAGGCGTTCAGGGGGTTGTTTGGATAGTTTGTATATTATTAATCACATTATAATACCATTTTATGAAAAAGCTACTATTATTGACTTGTGCACTGCTGATAGGCGCCGCGGTTTACAGTCAGGAGATAACTTTAGAGTATCATCCGGGGTATGGAACATACAGTATGTCCGACATGAAAGAATATTTGAAGAATGCTCTTCAATACGGCAATCTAAAGGGAGCAAAGACCACAGACAACTTCTCGGGCTACCTTACTCATGACCTGCGAGTAGGATACCTTATTAACAAGCATCACTTCGGGTTACTGTTTTCACACATGAATACAGTCGGACAGAACCACTTAGCCGATTATTCGGGAGAGTACAGGTACCGCATACGCGTCTACGGCAACAAATTAGGGGCTTTCTATCGGTTTGCACTCACTGAGCCAAGTAAAATTACCCCATTCTTTGAACTTTCAACCGGAGCCGTCTTCAGCACAGCCAAGATCAGCCAAAGTTTTACGATAAAAGACGCAGGAACAGAGAGTGACGAGGCCAAACTAAAAGGTACCAACCTGTTTGTGCAACCCGCATTGGGAGTTATCTACCGTTTTAGTTCTTTTGCCAGCATCTCCGCTTCAGTGGGGTATGAATGGGATCCTCTCACCCGCTTGAACATAGAAGGCAGCAAAGCCATGATTGATGCCGACTGGACAGGATTACGAATTAATGCAGGAATCATTACCTACTTCAAAGCTAAATAACAATGAAAACAACTATTTTATCCTATCTTACACTGCTACTACTGATACTGGCAGGTTGCGAAGCTCCGATACATGATAACTTTGTCGATATCGAGAAACCTGATGAAATTCCCTTAGGCATTAACCTGAATGCTTTTACCCAAGGAGAGAATATCATTGTATATAAAGCAAATACTCGC
This sequence comes from Bacteroides sp. UBA939, assembly GCF_002293435.1. Taxonomy (GTDB): domain Bacteria; phylum Bacteroidota; class Bacteroidia; order Bacteroidales; family Bacteroidaceae; genus Bacteroides. Next base: position 18,180 of record NZ_DBDF01000004.1, read on the forward strand.
ATCTATTATACTTTCGAGACAGGCGGAAGACAGATACTAAAAGCCGAATTCACTCTTGGTGACATGCGATGGGAGACATGGGGTGAGAGCGGTGAAATATGGCTCTCTGTTTATGAGCTACCTAAAGGGAGTTATACCCTGACTTGCAATCTATATGTAGCTACCAACTCGGGAAGCGTTGCTGACCAGGTAGGTATGGAAGCCTATGGTGGAACAATGAGTTGGAAAGTAACCGTAGACTATGAGAACGACTTTACCGAAAGCAAGGAAATGATCACCCGTATCAATGAAGAGGGTTATCTGGAACTGACTTGGGAGAAACCCAACTACAAGTATATGGACTTCCTCAACTACACTGTCTATAAAGGGGGAATGTTGCTGGCTACCATTGAAGATGCCGACATCACCAGCTTTGTTGACAAAAGTCATGTACTGGACTTTGGTGAAGGGTACAGTGTTCAAGCTCATTTTGAGGATAATAACACATGGCATATAGGACATAAATATCTTCCTTACGACGAGATCAATATAGAACAAGTAGAGGAAATTTCGGCCATCGATTCTTGCACAGTGAGATGGAGTAAAGGGAAAGACTACAAATGCAAATGGAACGTTTATGTAAATGATGAACTCAAGCTTAGTGCAACGGAAGAGACAAGTATCCGTATCCCGCTATGCGCTTTCGGTACAACATGGTCCGCCCTTCATCGAATTCGCGTAGAAGTAGTTGCCTATGACGAATCATACCGGAACTCCTATCCCCATTCTCAATATGTCACGGCGGGCGCAATGGGCAAATTCCTTGGCGATAACCATATGCGCTTCAATTATAACGAAAGCGAAAGCACCCTCTATTACAGTGTATACGGCGAGGTCAATAGCATATCTGTACCGGATTTGACCCTGATAGCCAAGCATAACGGCGTTCCTTCGGCAAGCATTACCAGCGCGATAAGTAGTTCTGAAAAAAACGGCAAGATACTGGTATCCTATTATGATGTGCTGGCATTGTACGAGGGGAAGATGCTACCTACTCCTTTAACACATTCTATATCATCCTATTTTGTAAATGTGCAGAAGGCTCGGATATTGAATGATGACCGGGTATTCTACTTAGAACGGACTTATTTGGGAGATATGATAGCTTGCATCTTGAGCACTGATATGAAACCGGAAAAGAGAGTGGTATTGCAGGGGGCAGAAGTATATAGTAGTTATGGAGTAATATCGGCCGACGGGAAGTATCTTTGTTTGAATAATTCCGAAGAAATAGCTATCTATAAAATGTCTTCGGAATTCGAGATACTTGAAAAGAAAGTGCACCCCATTAATGAACTGACAGAAAACAATATCCGGTTTATACCACATGACTCTTCACGGATACTGGTGGCGAAAGCAAATACAAATGCAGAAGCAACGATAACAATCTATAATACAGAAGACATGACTCCTATACATAGTTACAAAGCACTACATGTAGGTGTCGACCCAAAGACAGGTTATCTTTGTCTGACCCAAAGAAATCGAATAGAGATTATAGATATAGATAACGATGAAACACTTTTCACCCTACCTATCGAACGATATCAAGGGGCATCTCTGCTGGGAGGCATCTTAATCTCAGATAATGGTTATGCTATGAATATCAACCCTTATTTAGAAAAAAATAAGTTATGATAAACAACTCATATTGCTGAAGTATAATGCTGCAGAGGAGTAATACAAAGAAGAGTAAAATAGAACTGATACCAGTTCGGAAGGTGGGAAAAGCGTTCCAGGGAGATAGTTTGTATATTATTATCCGCAATATATTACCATTTTAACCATTTTATACTATTACTTTATGAAAAAGCTACTATTATTTACTTGTGCACTGCTGATAGATGCCACGGTATATAGCCAAGAGATAACCTTAGAGTATCATCCGGGGTATGGAACATATAATATGTCCGGCATGAAGGAGCACTTGAAGAATATACCTCATTACAGTCGGTTTGAGGGAATGAAGTTCACAGACAAATTCCCGGGCAACCTCTCTCATGACCTACGAATGGGGTACCTTATTAACAGACATCACTTCGGAGTGCTGTTTTCACACATGAATACAGCCGGACAGATCCACCTGGCCGATTATTCGGGAGAATACAGGTACCGCGTACATCTCTACGGCAACAAATTGGGTGTCTTTTATCGATTCTCACCCACCAAGCCGGACAAGTTTACTCCTTTCTTTGAACTTTCAACCGGGGGTGTCTTCAACATAGTCAATATCCATGAAGTTTTTACGATAGGAGACCGAATATCAAAGAATGAAAAAACCAAACTAAAAGGTACCAATTTGTTTGTGCAACCTGCACTGGGAGTTATCTACCGTTTTTGCTCCTTTGCCAGCACCTCTGCTTCAGTGGGATATGAATGGAATCCTCTCACTCGCTTGAGTATAAAAGGCAACAAGGCCACGATTGATGCCGATTGGACAGGATTGCGAATAAATGCAGGAATTATCACCTACTTCAATGCCAAATAACAATGAAAAAAACTACACTATCCTACATCACCCTGCTACTACTGATAGTGGCAGGCTGCGAAGTTTCACTGCACGATAATTTTGTCGATATCGAGCAACCTGATGAAATTCCTATAGGAATCAACCTGAATACTATTACTGAAGGAGAGAATATCATTATATATAAAGAAAAGACCATCATCCATTATACCTTTGAGACTGCCGGAAGAGAGGTGCAAAAAGTTGAATTCACTCTTGGTGACAGACAATGGGAAACTCGGGGTGAGAGCGGTGAAATATGGTTCACACCTGATCGGACACCCAACGGGAACTATACACTGACTTGCACCCTGTACGTATACACCAACACTGGAAGCATGGCCGACCAAGTAAAGCTGGAAGCCTATGGCAGAACAATGAGCTGGAAAGTAACTGTAGCTTACGAGAATGGGCCTACCGAAGTACCGGAAATAACCACCCGCATCAATGAGGAGGGTTATCTGGAACTGACTTGGGAAAAGCCCTATTACAAGTATATGAACTTCCTCAACTATACTGTCCGTAAAAGCGGAAGCTTGCTGGCTACCATTGAAGATGTCGGCATCACCAGCTTTATCGACAAAAGTCACGTATTGGACGGTGGTCAACAATACGATATTCAAGCCAATTTCGAAGAAAATGTAAGCTGGCATATAGGATATAAAAATATGCCTTACAGTAAGATCATTATAGAACAGGTAGAGGATATTTCGGCCATTGATTCTTGCACAGTGAAATGGGAAAATGAAAAAGGTTACAAATGCAAATGGAACGTTTATGTAAATGATGAACTCAAACTTATGGAGACGGAAGAGACAAGTATCCGTATTCCAGTATGTACTTTCGGTACATTTCAGTACAATCTTCATCAAATCCGGGTAGAAGTATTTGCCTATGACGCATCCGACCGGAAAGGCTATAGCCATTATGAATATGGCACGGCAGGCACGATGGGTAAATTCCTTAGCGACAACTATATGCGTTTCGATTACAATGAGAGTGAAAACACCCTCTATTACAGTGTACGCGGCGAGGTCAACAGTTTATCTGTACCGGATTTGAGTCCGATAGCCAAACATAACGGAACGGGTAGCTACTACGATACTTATGCAATAAATAGTTCTGAAAAGAGTAGCAAGATATTGGTATCCTACAGTGATGTGTTGGCATTATATGAAGGGAAGATGCTCCCTACCCCCTTAACATACTCGATACCCTATTTGATAGGTGGAGAGGGCCCGCAGATATTGAACGACGACCGGATATTCTATTTTGACCGGACTCATTCGGAAGATATGGTAGCTTGCATCTTGAGTGCTGATATGAAACCGCAAAAGAGAGTAATACTACAAGGAGTACCATATAGTTATTTTGGGATAATCTCGGCCGACGGAAAGTATATTTGTACGAGTAATACTGAAGAAATAGTCATCTATAAAATGTCTCCGGAGTTTGATGTACTTGAAAAGAATGCATATTCTATTGATGAAGTGACACACAACTATATCCGGTTTATGCCGCACGACTCTTCACAGATACTGGTTGGGAGAGCAACTATGAATATGGGAGAAACAGAAACGATAACAATCTACAATACAGAAGGTATGACTCCCGTGCATAGTTATGAAGCACAGTTTGCAAATATCGACCCAAAGACAGGCTATCTTTGCCTGTCCAAAAGAGACCAAATAGAAATTATAGATATAAATAGTGGAGAAACACTTTTCACTCTTCCGAACGAACTATACCATTGGGTACATTTACTGGGAGGCATCTTAATCTCAGAACGTGGTTACGCCCTGAATATCAATCCTTACTTAAATTAAAACGCTATGATGAAAAAGCAATTATATTATCTCTCACTCTTAATACTACTGCTGCTTTGCGGTTGCGAGGTGGCATTGCATGAGAATTATGTGGGTATAGATCCACTACAGCCGAATATTCCTATAGAAATAAACTTAGATGCTGAGCAAAACGCCAATGGAGAACTTTTACTGACGGGAAGCAGTAGTGTAAAATTTCAGATAGATACACCAAAAACCAAATTTCTTTTAGCTACTTTTTACATTGGCAATATGTCGATCCATGAGACACATTACCCGCAAGGCAAATTTGATATTAATAGTAGAAGTCTGACTGAAAACAATCAATTGAGGTGCGTGATTATCAGTAAAGGCGGAAACGTATGCGAACAAGTCTATGGGGGAAGAACATACATTAATGAAAGGTGCTGGTCGATTCACGTCATCCCTCAAAATTAATTATCTATCACCCCCCTGAGATAAATTCATTAAAAAGTGTCACTATCCAATGGATACAAGTATTCAAGACCGAATATCTCGCCAAAAGAAGATTGGATGGACTATTAAAATCAGACAATGAGGTAAAACTTATAAAAAAAACAATGAAGAGGATTATAACAACATTAGCTTGTATTGTACTGACAATAATCGGTATGAAGGCTCAAGAATTTACATTAGAATATAATATTGGATATGGATTATATAAAATGTACGAAATGAAAGACATTCTAAAAACCTCTGTTAATAATGGATTGATTGGATTAAAAACCACTGATAATTTTCCTGGGAACTTTACACATAACTTCCGGATAGGCGTACAGTTGCGGCAACGGCATCAATTAGGAATTATCTACACCCATCAAAACACAAGTGGACAAAATCACTTGGCTGACCCTACCGGAGAATATAGATATACAATTAAAAACACCGGAAACCAACTGGGAGCATTCTACCGCTTCCATATCCTGAAAGGGAAAATTAGCCCATACATTGAACTGGCTACCGGAGCCATCTTCAACAATTGCAAATTGGAAGAATATACACGTATAGGCTCAGAAGCAAGTGAACGAAACGCAACCTTGGTCGGCACCAACTTCTTCTTCCAACCTGCCATAGGAATTCGCTATAAAATCTCTACCTTTGCCGCTCTTAACGCAAGTGTCGGTTACGAATGGAACCCTACCGGTGACTTAGACTTGAAGGGGGTTACTTTTATGCTAATCCCTTATTATGCAGACTGGAGCGGACTACGCATCAGCACAGGCATCGTTACTTATTTTAAAATGAAATGATACAAGAATACCAACTACGCATATCCCCCGGAGTCGCCGCCAACGAGCAACGACTGAAAGAATACCTCGTACAGGAAAAAGGACTGAATGCACGGGACATCATCGCCATGCGAATATTAAAACGCAGCATCGACGCCCGGCAACGGACCATCTTCATCAACCTGAACGTACGGGTTTATCTGAATGAGAAGCCAAAGAATGACGAATTTCAGCATACTGTGTATAATAATGTGGAAGGAAAGCCGCAGGTCATCATAGTAGGCGCCGGCCCCGGAGGATTGTTTGCGGCGCTAAGGCTCATTGAACTCGGCTTGCGACCCATCATCGTGGAACGCGGAAAGAATGTACACGAACGCAAGAAAGACTTGGCTGTCATTAGCCGTGAACATATAGTGAACCCCGAATCCAATTATAGCTTCGGCGAAGGCGGTGCAGGAGCTTACTCAGACGGCAAGCTATATACCCGCAGCAAAAAACGTGGAAACGTGGACAAGATACTGAATGTGTTTTGCCAGCACGGGGCATCTGCCGCTATTCTTGTTGACGCTCACCCGCATATAGGTACCGACAAGCTGCCGAAAGTGATAGAAAATATGCGAAACACCATCATTGAATGTGGTGGAGAAGTACACTTTGAAACTCGCATGGATGCACTTATCATCGAAGGCGAAAAGGTGAAGGGCATTGAGACAAACACCGGCAAGACTTTTCTTGGCCCTGTGATTCTGGCAACGGGACACTCCGCACGGGATGTGTATCGTTGGCTGGCAAATAACAATGTAACGATAGAACCCAAAGGTATAGCCGTAGGCGTTCGCCTGGAGCATCCTGCTACTTTGATTGACCAGATACAATATCATAATAAGAATGGACGCGGCAACTATCTTCCTGCCGCAGAATATAGTTTCGTCACCCAAGTAGAGAACCGGGGTGTGTACAGTTTCTGCATGTGTCCCGGTGGATTTGTTGTTCCTGCGGCCAGCGAACCCGAACAAGTAGTGGTAAACGGCATGTCACCCTCCAATCGTGGATCCCGGTGGAGCAACTCCGGCATGGTAGTGGAAATACAACCGGAAGATTTAGTAAACAAAGAATGGAAAATGAGGGACAAAGAGTATGAAAATTCCCAACTCCTACACGTTATGCACTTTCAGGAAGAATTAGAACACCAGTGCTGGCTTCAAGGCGGAAGAAAACAAACAGCCCCTGCACAGAGAATGTTGGATTTTACACGCAAGAAGCTAAGTTACGACCTTCCCGAATCTTCTTACACTCCGGGATTGATATCCTCTCCCCTACACTTCTGGATGCCTGATTTTATCACCAAACGATTATCGCAAGGCTTCCAGCAATTCGGGCGGACAAGTCACGGTTTTCTGACCAATGAAGCGGTCATGATTGGCGTCGAAACACGTTCCTCTTCCCCCGTACGAATCATAAGAGACAAAGATACACTGCAGCACATCAGAATAAAAGGCCTGTTCCCTTGCGGCGAAGGAGCCGGATATGCCGGAGGAATCGTATCGGCAGGTATCGACGGAGAACGGTGTGCGGAAGCTGTGGCTGAACAAAAATAAGTCTATCCATGAAAAGACATTTAGTGATAGGAAGCTTTGTAGCGCTGATTCTTGCTGCAAGTTCCTGCACCTCGACCAATGAGAAGGTAACACCGGAAGCCTTCCTGCCACCTTTGATGGGATGGAGTTCCTGGAACACCTACCATGTGAACATCAACGAAGAGCTGATAAAGAAGCAGGCTGATGCCTTAGTAGCTAATGGACTGAAAGAAGCCGGTTATCTATATATAAATGTGGATGACGGATTCTTCGGTTGGCGTGATGAAACAGGAAAGATGCATGCACATCCCGAACGTTTCCCAAACGGAATGAAACCCGTATCTGACTATATCCATTCATTGGGACTGAAAGCAGGTATCTATTCGGATGCAGGCGACAATACCTGCGGCTCCATTTATGACGACGACGCCAACGGAGTAGGTTCCGGACTCTATGGGCACGAACAGCAGGACATAGACCTTTATCTGAAAGAGTGGAACTACGACTTCATCAAAATAGACTACTGCGGCGCCAGAGAACTGGGACTCAATGAAGAGAAACGCTATGCAGCCATTTGCGAAGCGATAAGGAATACCGGACGAACGGACGTTTCTATAAATATCTGCCGGTGGGCATTTCCCGGTACCTGGGCCAAAGGCATGGCACGTTCCTGGCGTATCAGTCCGGATATACGTCCCCGTTGGGAGTCTGTGAAGAGTATCATCCGGAAGAATCTCTACTTATCAGCCTATGCCGGTGAAGGACATTATAATGATATGGACATGCTGGAAGTGGGGCGCGGATTGAAACAGGAAGAGGAAGAAGTACACTTCGGAATGTGGTGCATCATGAGTTCGCCTTTGCTTATCGGTTGTGATATGACGACGATTCCCGAAGCCTCGCTGGCCTTGTTGAAGAACAAGGAGTTAATAGCGCTGAACCAAGACCCGTTAGGATTACAGCCCTACGTGGTGCAGCACGAGAATGAGGAGTATGTATTGGTGAAGGATATCGGGCAGAAGCGGGGACTGGTGCGTGCCATAGCCTTGTATAACCCGTCGGATACGATATGCAATTTCAATGTCCCTCTCGAAAAGCTTGAATTGGGCGGAACGGTAAGGGTACGCGACGTAATAAACTGCAAGGATTTGGAGGATATGACCGGAAACATCCAAGCATCTATCCCTCCACATAGCGTTGCAATATGGAGGCTGGAAGCAGAAAAGCGCCTCGAACCGGACTCTTACGAAGCCGAATGGGCTTATCTGCCTTGTTATGACGATTTGGGAAAGAACCCGAAACAGATATTCTATGCAGCATCTGCAGGTTGTTCCGGTAAAATGAAAGTATCCAATATCGGAGGCAGCGAAGAAAACGTTGCCGAGTGGAAAGAAGTCTACAGTGAAACAGGAGGAGGATATGATATGACTGTCTATTATAGTTGCGATAAAAACAGAAAGCTGGAAATATCCGTAAACGGAATAAAGACAGAAATAAAAGACCTGAATGGTGGAGATAAGGAGAATGTGGAATCCGTAACCGTTTCCGTAACTCTGAAACCCGGCAATAATATAATCCGAATGGGAAACAGCTTCGGATGGGCGCCGGATATTGATTGTTTCAAGTTAAGCAAACTGCATGAATGAAGAATGGATACCGGATGCATGTTCAGGGTGTAAGAAGCTGTTTTGAATGTATTCAGTTTTCTTTTAAGAGTTGTTTTTGAGGATATTTTTCTGTTTTTAAGAGGAACATAGCGGGCTATGTGGCGAGTGAAAGCAGGAAAAGAGACCGAAAACAAACGTAAAAGAGACTGATAATATTAATTATGCGAATCAGGCGTTAAGGAGTTATCACTTCGCTCAGGAGTTATCAACCCTCAAGCGAGCTTAGGAATTAAAGCCGATAGGCTTGTTACTGATATGCAGAGTTAAAGCACAAACGGAGTATCGGCTTTAATTCCTTTAACTCCTGAGCGAAGCGATAACTCCTTTAACTCCTGATTCGCATGAATTAGGAATAAATTCAAAACAGCTTCTAATTATCTGCTAACCATAAAGAAGGGAGCGTAAACTCCTTGCGAGCGCTTGCGGGGGCTATTGCTGTTTTTCGGCAGCAATAGCTTGTTTCATAAAAATAATCTGTATTTTTGCGAATATTTAAGAAACTATATGATAGCTCCCGAAATAGCAATTGTAGACTCCAACACCCTCTCGTGCCTGGGATTACAGAACCTTCTGGAAGAAATTATTCCGATGGCTGTCATACGCGTATTCAGTTCGTTCGAAGAATTAGTGGACGATACGCCCGACATGTACGCGCATTATTTTATCTCGGCGCAGATATACTTCAAGCATACAGCTTTCTTTCTGCCTCGCCGCCCCCAAACAATTGTACTGGCAAACGGTGACAGTCAGCCCCAATTGGCAGGGATACCGACCCTGAATATCTATCAGGATGAAAAAACTCTGATAAGAAACATCCTGCAACTGCACCAGTACGGACACAGAAGCGGGCATCCTAACACCCATCCACATTCGGCAGCCGGACATCCCGGGAATCACCCCTGTGGAACTTCCTATGCCGGCGGCGAACACATCCTTTCCCCTCGCGAAATAGAAGTACTGGTGTTGGTTACCAAAGGGCTTATCAACAAAGAAATAGCCGATAAACTAAATATCAGCCTGACTACCGTCATTTCTCACCGGAGGAATATAACAGAGAAACTGGGTATCAAGTCGGTGGCAGGACTGACTATTTATGCCGTCATGCATGGGTACGTAGAGGCAGATAGTATCTAAATAATCACATTCAAATCCTAATAAATGAGGATTGCAGAAACAAAAGTAATGCTCTTACTTTGCAATCAGTAAATAAACGATTAAGTTTCGCAGGTTACTTGTATGTTAATGAATTATCTCAGTTCCCCTTCTCCCGGGAGAGTTTAGGTAGTTTTGATAATCAACCTTATAAAGAACGTGCAAAATTCCAGTAAATGAATAGATATGAATAAGAGTAAATTGTTTGCTTTTGCCCTGATGCTTCCCCTGTCGATAGGAAGTATGCGAGCTGATGACGTGGATACCCTGAAAGTAGTGGACATAGAAGAAGTCCTTGTCATTGCAGCGCCCAAAGAAAACCGCAAGTTGAGGGAACTTCCGAATGCAGTTACCTTGCTTTCACAACAAGATATGCAGGCGGCTCAGATTAATTCAATTAAAAACCTCACGGCGCTTGTCCCCAATATATATATTCCTGATTATGGTTCACGACTGACATCCGCCATTTATATCCGAGGCATCGGTTCGAGAATCAATACACCGGCTGTCGGACTGTATGTAGACAATATACCTTATATAGACAAATCCGCATTCGATTTCAACTATTCCGATATTGAACGCATTGATGTGCTGCGTGGGCCTCAGGCTACATTATATGGACGTAATGCGATGGGAGGCATTATCAAAATACATACAAAATCACCTTTCTCTTATCAGGGTACTGACTTGCGTATAGGGGCAGGAACGCGCAACCAATATAACGCCTCCGTTACCCACTACCACCGGATAAGCGAACGCTTCGCATTCTCGGCAGGCGGATTCTATGACTACGCAGGCGGATTTTTCCGCAATGCGGCGCTTGACAATAAAAAGATAGACAAAGGGCAATCTGCCGGAGGACGTTTACGTGGTATTTATCTGCCCGGTGAGAACTGGAAACTTGACTTAAATATAAGTTATGAGTACAGCGACCAGGGAGGTTATCCTTATGGACTATATGACAAGGAGAACGGAGATGTTGCACAACCTGCCTATAGCGATGAAAGCAGTTACTACCGCAATTTGTTGAATGCGGGACTTAACGTTGAATACCAGGCACGGAACTTCACACTAAGCGCCGTTACCGGATATCAATTCCTGAAAGACCGTATGTTTATGGATCAGGACTTCACACCAGACCACATCTTCACGCTGGAGCAGAAGCAGAAGATTAATACTATCAGCGAGGAAATAGTGATGAAGAGCAAAGAAGGTAGCCGTTGGCAATGGACAACAGGTATCTTCGGTTTCTATCAATGGCTGAATACCACCGCGCCGGTTATGTTTGAGGAAGACGGAATGGAGATGCTGAATCAAATGTTGGGTAGTGTGATACCATCATCCATACCGGTACAAGCCGGTCCTATGATTATGGATATCAGACCGGTGGTCAACGTGACTACCACCCGCCTGCCAATCAACGGAGATTTCAAAACTCCGCTTCTCAACGGGGCTTTGTTCCATCAATCGACTTTCCGTGATCTGTTCGGACTCGATGGGCTGTCGTTTACTGCCGGGTTGCGATTGGACTATGAGAAGATGAAGATGGATTACGATTCGGGCACAGCAATGGACTATACGGTAGCCATTACAGGACAGATGTCAATGGGTGGAAGACCTACGGGTGCGCCTATTAATATGATGCCCGAAACTCCGCTGAACGTAAAATCAGGCTACAAAGGCTCCATCAGCAAAGACTATCTGCAGTTGCTGCCGAAGTTTGCATTGCAATACGACTTCGGAAAGAATACCGGCAACGTGTATGCTACCGTGAGTAAAGGCTACCGCTCGGGCGGATACAACATTCAGATGTTCTCTGACCTTCTGCAAACAAGCCTCAAAAACGATATGATGAATCACACCAAAGAAACGGTGATGCCGATTGTTCCCGACCAGTTTAAAGATTTGGTAGACGCAAACTTCCCCAGCGGCGGCACCAACCCCGATGCCAAAGCAGCCACCCTCTACAAGCCCGAACAAACATGGAACTACGAAGTGGGTACGCACCTCAATCTTTTCCGGAACCGCCTTCGCGCTGACGCTTCCTTGTTCTGGCTCGAAACACGCGACCAACAGATATCCCGCTTCGCCCTAAGCGGATTGGGACGTGAAACGGTGAATGCAGGAAAGAGCCGTAGTTTGGGTGGTGAAATCAGTCTGTCGGGAGTAGTTACTACAAACTTCACCCTCAACGCAAGCTATGGATACACGTATGCCACCTTCAAAGACTACGTGACGAATGAAATAGATGAAGACAGCGAAAACGGCTTCAAAGAAATCAGCTACAATGGCAAATACGTGCCTTTCGTACCCAAACACACATTTAGCTTGGGCGGACAATACGTTTTCCACATGAATCCGGGGCATTGGTTGGATCGTATTCAGGTAAACGCCAACTACACCGGAGCCGGACGTATTTACTGGACAGAGCAGAACGACGTAAGCCAGTCTCTCTACGGCACACTAAACGGCCGCCTCAGTTTCCAAAAAGGTAACGGACAGATTGACTTCTGGGTTCGCAATGCACTGGATAAAGACTACGCCGCATTCTACTTCGAAAGCATGGGGAATAGCTTCATGCAGAAAGGACGTCCCATACAAGCAGGAATAGAATTACGTTGCAGATTTTAGCCTGCATTATTCATAAGTGTCTTGTCATAAATGAGAATTTAGGTTTGAACACAGAGTCACAGAGGCACAGAGTTTTTTCTCTGCGACGCAGTCG
>NZ_DBDF01000011.1:0-6702 GCF_002293435.1 Bacteroides sp. UBA939
TGCATTATTCATGCTGTAGTTAAAGGCGTTATCACTTTGTTAGGAGTTAAGGGGTTAAAGCAGATACTCCGTGAATCGTATAACAACACTATCGGCTTTAACTCCTAAGCCAACTTGTTGGCTGATAACTACGTTAACTACTCTAACTCCTGAAGCATGAATAATGCAGGATAAACACTAATCACTAAACATTAATCACTATTTTTCATTCCCAACGACTGTATATACCCTTCCTGAACCACACAGTTCTTGAATTTACTCGCCTCGATGAAATCCATCATCACCTGGCGCGCCATCGCCTGGTCGGGACGGGCATCACGTATTTCCTTATACGTTGAACGCGGCGCCTCAGAGAAGTACACGATACTTGACCAGTTTTCCGGCGGAGTAATGCCCATGAAACAGGAACCATCCATCTTCTTATACGGCCAGAAAGTGTAACCGATATTGTTCTCACGCATAGTCTGACAGAAGTTAGCCTGCCATTCATCCGAATTATGCCCGATCTCACCCATATACATAGGCAAGTTCACACTGTCCCGAAAATTAATAATAGCCTGAATAGCGCCTTTCGTAGGTTCTCCCCCATAGCGGTGGCAAGTGTACATAATCTTATCGTCAAACTTAGAATCCTTGAATGGCTTGAAGTTACCGTTCCATTGCGCACCACCCAGAAGGATGATATGATTCTTATCCACCTCACGAATGGCAGCTACGCCTTTCTTGTACACATCTTCCAGCTTGCCGTTCAGTTCTTCCATATCCGGAAAGTAGGGAGCGATAGGTTCATTGAAAAGCTCATAGCCCAGAATAACCGGCTCATTCTTATAATAATCGGCAATCTTACGCCAGATATCGCAATACAATTGCCGGCTTGCCTCACTTTCAAACAACCAGGGATATCCGTAGCTATCGTCGATATTGTCTCCGGTCTGTCCGCCGGGAGCGTCGTGCATGTCGAGAATGAGGTAAAGCCCGGACTCACGACACCATTTCACCACACTGTCCACACGGGCAAAGCCATCCTGATTGACGGTTAATCCCATGAAATCCTCATCCGTGAACAGCTTATAATGGAACGGAAGACGGATTGTATTCGCACCCGTTTCTTTGATAAACCGGACATCCTCAGCGGTGATATAGTTATCTTTAAACGCTTTCCAGAATTCAGCAGTGAAGTCAGGTCCCACCAATTGACTGAACATCTCGTTGATGAAACGGCCTGAATTGGTTTTATTGAACTTGAACATATACCCCTCCGGATTCAGCCAATTACCCAGATTGGTACCCATAATAAACAGTTTCGTGCCATCGGGCTTTATCAAATCCTGCCCTTGAATGGTTATAAACCCGGCAGATATTTGTCCTTTTTCTGCCTTTTCACCGCAACTGCCCAACATCAGGGAAGCTGCTAAGAGGGATAGACCCCAAAAAATAGATTTCAACATGGTATTATTTATATAAGATTGTTTATTTCTACCAACGATAAGAAGCGACCGCTTTAGCCGGAACCACACAGTCAATGTAGTTCTTTCCATCGTTCACAGTCAGTTTTACTTCCGCAGTTCCTTCATTCAACAGTACAAAAGCAACGGTTCCATCGGTGTTTTCGAATGCCGAGTACATCAATCCTTTCTCTGCGATTCCTCCACTTTCAATGCGTACCGCACCCGGCTTCACCACGGATGACAAATGACCAATGATGTAATAGTGCGAGTTGCGGGTAATGGTCTTGTAATCCTCACGATTGATATCGACAGCGCCGTAGCAAGTCTTGCAACCACCCTCACGCCAGGGGCCGCGTTCATTGTCAAGCATCAGGTTCCATACGATAACCCCTCTACACCAGTTGTTTACCGTGCCGAGGGCAACTTCGCGCATGTCTTCCATCAGACGCTTTTCCAGGTTACGTCCATCATTCCACATGCCGATAGACGTTTCGGTGAATACAAGTTCCTTATCGGGACGCTTCTGATGAATGGTATTCAACTCTTCTCGCCTGCCGCCATAATTATGATAGGCAGCCCCGGTCAGAAAAGAAGCAGTCACTTCATCGTCGTACATCTTAACGGGATACTCTTTCTGGTCCGCCATATTATCGTAGTTATAATTGTGATCAAAGGCATAAATCTTCGTATCCAGTCCGGCAGCTTTGAAAGCAGGCCCAAGAGCATCTCTCACAAAAACCAGTTCTTCCTTCCAACCCATGAACAAAGAAGCGGAATTGCCCCTATTCAACGGCTCATTTTGGGGTGTAATCGAATAAATCCGGATACCTTCTTTCCGGAAAGCCTCTACCCACTTCACGAAGTATGTTGCGTAATCCTGATAATAATCAGGATTCAGTTGTCCACTTGTCCACGAGTCAAAAGGCTGTTTTTCTTCCAGATTGTTCACTTTCATCCACTTGGGACATGTCCACGGTGACCCCATTATTTTAATTGCCGGATTAATGGCAAGAATATCTTTCAGCACAGGTATTACATATTCTGTTTCTTCGGCTTGCAAGGCAAAGTTTTCAATGCCTTTTGTGTCACAGCAGGTATATTCGCTCAACGAGAAATCGGAGCAACCTATGGAAATGCGGATATAGCTGAAGCCCAATCCGTCTTTATCCGAGAAGGTTTCTTTGAGAAACCGGGCACGGTCGGCAGGCAACATTTGCATCAGGTTATAACAGGTAGACCCTGTTACGGCAGCTCCAAACCCATCCATCTCCTGGTAACGGACGGCACGGTTCACAGTAATAACCGACTCATTTCCCGGTTTCCGGGAAAGCTTTTGAGTAGTATGGTTAAAGTTTTGTTGACGATCGGCAGTTGTGATGTACACATCCGCTCGTTTTTTTTCTGTCGCATCTTCACCTTGAAATTCGGAACTGCTACCGCACGCAATACTTGCAACCGACAAGCAGTATCCTACTAAAAGAGATAACTTAAAATTCATGGTATGATATTTAACGGTTAATTAATCTCTTTCAAAGTTAGGAAAGATAATGCTACACTGTATCCCGATATCGGGAATAGGTGGATACGGTGAAGTCCATTTATACATTATATCGTTGAGAAACAGATACATATATATTGAGTGAGAAAGTGAAAAAGTGGATGGCAAACAGTTGCCCGGCACACTCTCAACGTATCCCCATGACACGTGTTTCGAAGTCTTCGCGTGAGATGCACGCTTTATTCTTCACCTTGGCGCGATAATTATAGATTGTATTCACAGAGTAGCGGAGGAACTCGGCTATCTGCGAACTATCGTCAATGCCGAGACGTATCAGGGCAAAAATACGTAATTCGGTATTCAGCAACTCACCCCTGCGAAGCATAATACGCTCGTCCGGTTGCAGCAATTCATTAAACTTCCTGACGAAATCGGGGAAAAGATGCAGGAAGGCTGTATCGAAGTTATTATATAATTCTTTCAGGTCGGTATCAAGCACATCACGCGAACGAACCATTTTCAACAACTCCTCAGTCTGCCCACCCGAAATCTTCTTGTTCACCATACGACGATACGCGTCCAGGCGGTCAATATAAGCGGAACAAAGTTTAAGGAAGCGCCCGATGTATTCCTCCTTGATATGATTCGACATCCGTAGCTGTTCATTAGCCTGTTCAAGATTGTTCCGGGCAACGCCAAGCCTTCTCATTTGATAGTAAATCCAAACCACTGCCATAACCAGCAATAGAGAAAGGATACTAATCATCCAAAGGTAGAAGCGGAGCCGGTCGTTCTGCCTCTCCTGCATCGCCTGGTAGGTGAGGTCTATAAGGGACAGGATTCCCGCCGTTTGCAGACTGCGGCTACGGGCATTATAACGATTGGTTTCGTTCCACGAAAAGCGCATATACCGGTAAGCCCTCTCAATATCCCCTTCTTCATAAAGCAGTTGAGCCAGATTCCACAGGGAAGCATGGTCGGTAATCGCAAGGCGGATATCGGTCAAAGCAGATAGAGCCAAGTAGCGCTTTTCTTCTTCACGGTCGCCCAGGGAATGATAAATCAATGAACGGTGATAGGTAATCAACGCATATTCGGGAGTATCACGATTGACGCCCGAAAGGCGGGTATCATTTATCCGTAATGCCTCGTCCAGGTTGCCGGCAACAACTTCGCGCCTTTCCTTACGCTCCCGGTAAAGTGAGGACACCGGAGGAAGTATCCGAATCAATGAATCTTCATAACCGGCGGACAGGTCATGATAATGCTTCTTCCGGTAAATATCCTGCGTGTACATCCCCAGTTCGCGGTATAAAAGGCGATAACATTCATAATAATCCGGCAACAAGCGGGCAGAAAGTCCGGAACGGTTTACCATCTCCAGGTCTTCGGCAGCTTCTTTATACATGCCCGAGGCAGACATCAGATGCGCCCGCCGGATACGGGTATTGTCCACCGCTTCCCACTCTCCATGTCCAATAGCCCAATGCAGGTTATGATTAAGATAATGAAGCGCCGAATCGCATACATAAGCTCTATACTCAGCATATAGATTCTCATTCAAGCGGAAGTAGTCTCTCGTTTCCGGATCAGCCTGCGACAATTGCCGCCGCAATCTTTCAATGCGCTCCTCCCGGATTGCCACATATTTCTTATGCTCACCGACAGCTTCGTCGAGGGCCGCAGACCAGTCGAGGGCAGTATATGTACCGGCTTGTACCTCCATTACATGTACGCTTATCAAGGCTAATCCTAAAAATATCAGCAATTTTGTCTTCATGGGGACAAATATAAAGAATTTGTTTCCTATATTTGTGGCTTTAACCCCCAATTCTATCATAATCATGAAAAACTTAGCTCCGCAACGAGTAGCCGCTGTCGATGTATTCCGCGCACTCACCATGTTCCTTATGCTCTTTGTGAACGACATTCCCGGTTTAAAAAATGTCCCCTACTGGCTTATGCATGCCAAAATAGACGAAGACATGCTGGGATTTTCCGATACTATTTTCCCGGCATTCCTGTTCTGTATGGGAATGTCTGTTTCGTATGCCATTCAGAATCGTTACCGGAAGGGAGACACCACGCTGCAGGTCATCGCCCACATTTTCTGGCGTACGGTTGCGCTGGTAGCAATGGGATTGTTTACACTTAACAGTGGAGGCATCGAGGGTGGACTTTCCCATCAATGGTTCTCCATTCTTATGGTTGTAGGATTCTTCCTGACCTGGGCAGTCTATCCGAAGGCAGAAGGCTCAAAAAAGCACCTGTTCACCGCGATGAAGGTAGCCGGAGTCGCTCTGCTGGCTTTCCTTGTCCTATATAAGGATCTGAACGGCGAACCGTTCCATCAAGGCTGGTGGGGCATCCTGGGACTTATCGGATGGACGTATGTCGTATGCGCTGGCATCTACCTTTTCACGCGCGAAAGTCTTAAGAAGAATATCATTGCATGGGCGGTAGTTGTACTGCTCGCCGTAATCAGCCACTCAGACCTGATACCGGGAGGATATGGTACGCGAATCATCCTGTTACCTTTCATTCCGAGTGACTGGACGCTGCATGCATTCGGCATGTCGGGACTGCTTACTTCCATGTTAATGCAGAAATACGCCGACCGTGAGCATCCGCGCAAGTTTATCGTTATGCTCTTCGTACTGGGCATTGTTATGCTTATCGCTGCGCTTTGTACACATCCTCACTGGATAATCTCCAAGATACTGGCCACTCCAAGCTGGTTATTCTATTGCCTTGCCATGTTCTTCCCCCTCTTCGGGTTGTTCTATTGGTTGACGGACGTGAAAGACAAAACGTCCTGGTTCAATATTATCAAACCTGCCGGAACGGCAACGCTGACGTGTTACATCATTCCGTACCTATGGTATTCGGTACAGCAACTCTTAGGCTGGTATTATCCCGAAGTGCTTGGCGCCGGTGTCCCCGGATTGCTACGGTCGCTTATATTCTCCCTCGTCATTGTTCTGCTGACAGGGCTGCTGGTGAAGGCTAAAATAAAGTTGAAAGTATAGAAAAACGATAAGATTATCGTGAAGCTCCAAACTCCCAACAACGAGAACAAGGTGCTGCTTCATTCCTGTTGCGCACCTTGTTCCTCCGCTATTATCGAATGCCTGCTCGCCAACGGCATCCGTCCCACCGTATTCTATTACAACCCCAATATCTATCCCCGGGCGGAATATGAAATCCGGAAGGCGGAAGCCATCCGTTATGTCCAAGGCTTGGGACTTGATTTCATTGACGCCGATTATGACTATCCGGCATGGCGTTCGTGCATGTCGGGCATGGAAAATGAGCCTGAGCGCGGCAACCGTTGCCTGAAATGCTTTATTCACCGGCTGACCGAAACTGCCCGTTATGCCTCAGAACATGGTTTCACTCTTTTTACCACTACCCTTGCTTCTTCCCGCTGGAAAAACCTGGAACAAATAAACCGGGCAGGACAGCGTGCCGCCTCCCTGTATCCCGGCACTACTTATTGGGAACAAAACTGGAGGAAAGGCGGACTGCAAAACCGGAGAAATGAACTCCTTAAAGAATTCAACTTTTACAATCAACAATATTGCGGATGCGAGTTCAGTATGCAAGCAAGAACAGAGCGCTGACACCGGAAAGGAATAGAAGCACTGTAACAATAATTAAACAGGGCGAGCGCATCAAAATGAATATATAAAGTGTATAGGAATAAGCTAAATGATTAGCGAAGCCGATGATTATCAAAACTATCTCTATTCTCCT
>NZ_DBDF01000011.1:6789-8080 GCF_002293435.1 Bacteroides sp. UBA939
GAGGAGAATAGAGATACTCTTGTGAATCATCGGCTTCGCTAATCATTTAGCTTATTCCTATACACTTTATATGTTCATTTTGATGCACTTGCCCTGACAATTTAAAGTAAATAGTTCCAAATTGAAAAATAAAATCTATATTTGTGATTTCAACAAATATAACAGGCTTATTGCCTATAAATCTTTAATATATGGTACAGAAATTAGAAGGACACACGCGTATTGATGTAGCCGACGCGCTACGTGGATTGGCCGTTATGGGCATCATTGTATTGCATACTATCGAGCATTTCAACTTTTATTCATTTCCCGACCCGGCCAGCCAGGGCGCCTGGCTTAACTTCTCAGATAAGGCTATCTGGAACGGACTTTTCTTTTTGCTCAGCGGGAAGGCATACGCTGTGTTTGCTTTGCTGTTCGGTTTCAGCTTCTTTATTCAGGATGACAACCAGCGCATGCGCGGCAAAGATTTCCGTTTGCGTTTCTGTTGGCGGTTAGTATTGCTGTTTATTTTCGGTAATATCAATGCCGTATTCTTCACGGGCGAAGTATTGGTGCTCTATTCCTTAGTAGGTTTTATTCTGCCGCTTACGTGCCGGTTGAAGGATAAATGGATGTTTATTCTGGCTTGTGTGCTACTGATACAGCCGTTGTCAATCTACTACATGATATGTGCATGCATGGATTCTTCTTTTGTAATTCCCTCTATCCCGACAGATAGTTTCTGGGGGGCTGCATTCGAGGTGCAAAGTCATGGCACATTCTTCGAAACCATGCGTGTGAATTTATGGGAAGGGCAGCTTGCCAGTCTTGCCTGGGCTTGGGAGCATGGGCGCGTATTCCAGACTGCCTCCCTCTTTCTGTTCGGTCTGCTGATAGGACGCCGGAACCTTTTCCTGAAAGAGAACCTGAAATTCTGGAACAAGGTGCTTTGTGGCGCTCTTATTGCTTTTTTCCCGTTGTATGGGCTGGGTAATATGTTACCGCAATTCATCATGAGCAATTCTATCCTTACTCCTCTGTTGCTTGTCATTACTTCACTTTCCAATTTCTCGTTTATGCTGATACTGGTGTCGGGCATCATCAATGCTTTCTACCGGACAAACTTGCACGGATTGCTGATGAAGATTACTCCTTACGGTAAGATGAGCCTCACCAATTATGTAACCCAAAGTATCATCGGTTCGCTGATTTTCTATAATTGGGGACTTGCCATGCACTCCCACGCAGGCATTACCGTCAGTTGCCTGATAGGGATACTTCTCTTTGCCTGCCAATTCGCTTTCTGCTG
>NZ_DBDF01000164.1:0-196 GCF_002293435.1 Bacteroides sp. UBA939
GAGATAGTCCTGCTTATCACTTACCCTACATGAATAATGCAGGCTAAAACACAAGGAAAAATGGAAATAAAAACTCAATGCAAGGTGTTGCAGTTAATGAAGATAGCATTTTCTTGGTTATCCGTCTAACAACGACATAAGCCACTGCTTTGCAGTGGCTTATTCTTGTCTTTGTCGGAATGAGGCGACTCGAACG
>NZ_DBDF01000164.1:280-6316 GCF_002293435.1 Bacteroides sp. UBA939
CAACTGAGCTATGGCACCTTTTTTTGTTTGCGGGTGCAAAGATAATTAGTTTTTTAATACAGTCAAAGGATTTCCGGAAAAATGCAGGGCAACTGCACCAAAATCTTATTTATTCTGCATTATTCATAGTATAGAAGTCAGACAGGTTAAAGAAGTTATCAACTAACAAAATGGGCATGAGTTAATGAAACCCCACTTCGCCAAATCATCCATTCGCCTCATTCCTACTCCGCTGCGAATAAAGATTTTGGTGCAGCTATCTTGAAAAAGTGATGGTTTAGATTGATAAGTTATTCCTTATATCTATCTTTGTGCGAAAACTGATACAATTAAAGTGATATAATAAAGAAAGTCTTAGATGAATATTGAGTTAGGAAAATTCAACACCTTGACCGTTGCCAAGGAAGTTGATTTCGGCATGTACCTGGATGGCGGAGAAGAGGGTGAAATCCTGCTCCCGTCGCGTTATGTACCCGAAGATTGTGAACCGGGAGATGAATTGAAGGTATTTATATATCTGGATAACGAAGAACGCCTTGTGGCTACAACATTGACCCCGCTGGTACAGGTGGGTGAATTTGCCTGTCTGGAAGTGGCATGGGTAAACCAGTACGGGGCATTCCTGAATTGGGGATTGATGAAAGACCTCTTTGTTCCTTTCCGTGAGCAGAAGATGAAGATGCTGGTAGGGAAGAAGTACGTGGTTCATGCCCACCTGGATGATGAAAGCTACCGGATTGTAGCTTCCGCCAAAGTAGACCGCTACCTTTCAAACGAAAAACCCTCTTATGAAGCGGGCGCCGAAGTGGACATTCTTGTTTGGCAAAAGACTGACCTCGGTTTCAAAGCAATTATAGATAATAAATACAGCGGATTGTTGTACGACAGTGAAATATTTCAGCCGCTTCACACAGGCGACAAGCTGAAAGCCTTCGTCAAGCAAGTGCGTGAGGATAATAAAATCGACTTGATGCTCCAGAAGCCCGGCTTCGAGAAAGTAGATGACTTCTCGAAAACCTTGTTGCAATATATAAAGGATAACGGAGGCCGGACTCCACTGAATGACAAAAGCCCGGCAGAAGAGATTTACGCCACTTTCGGAGTCAGCAAAAAGACATTCAAAAAAGGAGTGGGAGACTTGTACAAGAAGCATCTCATCCTGTTGCAGGAAGATGGGATTGTGCTGGCTAAGATGCCTAAGTCCTAAACGAATTAGGGAAATCCCTATGTAAGATTAGAGAGAAACAAGCAAGTAGGGGATAATCTTCCCCTATTTTTGTTTCCAACAAATAATTTATTAACTAAGTAAAAATACTATCATGAGACGAATATTATTTATCCTGCTTGCCGTCATGAGCGCTACTGTTTGCAGCGCGGGTACGAACGCTATGAGTAATAGCAAAGTACGTAAGGAAACTCGCTTCCTCACTGATAAGATGGCTTATGAATTGAATCTGAGTACGGAACAATACAATGATGTATATGAAATCAATTACGATTTTATTTCCAGTGTTCGCTACGTAATGGATGATGTATTGTATGGCCAGGAATGGGCGCTAAACCGTTACTATGATTACCTGGATATTCGTAACGAGGATCTCCACTGGGTGCTGAGTAGCCAGCAGTACAACCTCTTTATGCAAGCCGACTATTTCTACCGGCCTATTTATACGAGTGGAAACAAATGGCACTTCCGCATCTATATCACGTACTCTAATCACAATCTTTTCTATTTCCCCCGCCCGTACCATTATCGTACGTATGCAGGCGGCCACTATCGTACACATTATAATAATACAAGTTACTACCAGGGTCGATACAAGCACCCCTCATATACCGGTTCATATCATATCCGCAATGACAAGTCTTACACAACGACTCGCCGCAGTGATTTCGGTTCGGTAACCGTACGCCCGAATTCTAACCGCGAACCGGTGCGGGATGATGTTTACACAACAACGCGCCGAAGCAGCTCAAGCAGTCGCCGTACAACTACCGGCAGCAGTAGTCGCCAAAGCAGTACAAGCAGCAACCGTACAACTGCCGGCAGCAGTCGCCAGAGCGGTTCGAGCAGCAACCGTACAACTACAGGTAGTAGCAGTCGCCAAAGTAGTCCAGGCAGTAGCAGTACAAGTACTTCAAACAGTAGTACGCGCCCTACTGACAGTGCACGCAGCAACAGTAGTTCGAGCAGCAGCATCGGTAGTTCGAGTAGTAGCACCGGTACTTCACCCGGAACTAATAGCAGTAATGTGGGCAACAGCAGTACGAGTTCTTCGCGTCGCAGCAGCACTACTACAACAACAGATCGTAAAGAAAGCAGTTCTTCCAGTGCACGTACCTCTAACAGCAATCGCAGTAGCAGTACAACAGCAACGGAGCGCAAAACAAGCAGTTCTTCCAGCGTACGCAGCTCTGATAGCAGCAGTCAAAGTAATTCTTCTTCGAGCAACAGCAGTTCCAGTCGCTCCAGCCGTTCTTCTTCAGGCAGTAGCAGTTCCAGCCGTTCTTCGGGCGGTCGCCGATAAGTAAAAAAGAAGTAAAATGCTTGTGTATCTGCTAAATAATTCGTTCCTTTGCACCGCTTTCGCGCAATCGCTGTCAGGACATAGAGAGAAGCTTGGTATGTTGCGTTGTAACGATGAATATTTTAATAACAACAACAATGAATTTAATTAAAATTGCAGAAGAAGCATTTGCTACCGGCAAACAACACCCAAACTTCAAAGCTGGTGATACTGTTACAGTAGCATATCGTATTATCGAAGGTAACAAGGAGCGTGTACAGTTGTACCGTGGCGTCGTTATCAAGATTGCCGGCCACGAAAACAAAAGACGTTTCACTGTACGTAAGATGTCCGGTACTATTGGTGTAGAACGTATTTTCCCGATTGAGTCACCGGCTATCGACAGCATTGAGGTGAACAAGATAGGTAAAGTTCGTCGCGCTAAGTTGTACTACCTGCGTGCTCTTACCGGTAAGAAAGCAAGAATCAAAGAAAAAAGAGTTAACAGCTAATCAAATAGCTAATCAACTAAATTCTAATTTCGAAATAAAAAAGGGAAGCCGATTCGTTGGTTTCCCTTTTTTATTAGCGCCATATAAAATAACAGAATCACTTGAAACGTTCGGTGCACGATTCTTTTGTATTGAAGAATACGATTCAGTCCGCAAAGTAGCTCAATTACTTAGTAGTAGTGGGCTAATTACTTAGTAGTAGTTAGGCAACTACTACTAAGTAGTTAGTCAATTACTACGTAGTAGTTGGGTAACTACTAATAGGTAGTTCAGACACTACTACTAAGTAAGTTCAAATAGTATTTAGATAAGGAGAGATTCAGTCCATAAACCGGAAATTCCGTACAAAAGCCACATAAATACGGTAAGAATAAGCCATTAAAAAACTCTCCGGAAGAGGTTTCTGCATTTTTTAGAGTTGTACAGATTTCGATATCATGCTATCTATCAGGCAGATACGGATTTTCGCTTCCGTATTTCCAATCACACCTGTCTCCGGGCGGAAATATCGCATTCTAAGGCGTACAGAAAACACAGAATAACAATCCGGCAACTACAGTTTTGCCATGTATTGAAGCAATATCCACAAACATTTACTATCTTTGACGGAAAGGAAGTGATGGACGCAGATTCCCAAACTGTGCCGTTAGCAATCAAAGCGGGTTGATTTATTCTTATGCGAACAAGCACTGATAAATATTTATTCAATGGAAATAACGATACGTAAGATAAAAGATAATTATCCATATAACTTGCTGCTGCAAGCGGATGAAACGCACGAGTCGATCAACAAATACCTTTTCGATTCTGCTGTCTATGAGGTTCTGCTTCCGGAGCGGGAAGAACCTGTCGGCGTATTCTGTTTGTATCAGGTAGATACGACCACTATCGAGTTAAAGAACATTGCCGTGGATGAACCGTTCCGGGGGATGGGCACTGGGAGCGTTGTGTTGGCGCGGGCAGTGGAAATCGCTGCTACGGATGGATACCGTGAGATGATTATCGGTACGGGTACAGAAGATTGTGCACCGGCACTGGTACGGTTTTATGAGAGGAATGGCTTCCACAAGTCGGGCGTGCGCGAGAACTTCTTTGTCGACAATTTCCCCGAACCGATTTATGAGAATGGCGTGCAACTAAAGGACATGTTAATACTAAGCAGGGATATTGAGAAATACCGAAAGCCTGTTTAGTAAGCATTTAATCAGGATTGGTTTGTACTATAAATGATAATTTAGCGAAACGGAATCTCAATCAGNNGATTTTTAAATGCTGCGCTACGTTATCCCACCCGGAAGATAAAAAGAAATCCGCGTCATCCGCGTTATCCGCGTCTAAAAAATGATAGTATAAACTAATTATGAACAGCTACTTAGTATTAAATAACTGTGACGAAGTACTTATTAATATAAATAGCGGGGAAAGCCTTTCCTGCTATTCCCGCCTCTGTTACTCTACCGTTACTGCCGTACCGCAAGCAGTAACCATCAGTACAGTGCCATATTCTCCAACCATTTCATAATCCAAACTCACGCCAATCACAGCATTGGCTCCGAGTGCTTTAGCCTGATTCTCCATCTCGCGCAAAGCTGTATTTTTCGCTTCACGACATTTTTCCAAATTATAGCCGAAGCTGCCGATAAACGTTTCGCCGGAAACGATACCATAATAATGGGTGATATGTCCACCCTCGATAACATTCGTTGTAGTTACTAACATACGCTCTATTTATTTAAAACATCCTGCTGACGCGTTCAATACCTGCCACCAGAACATCTACTTCTTCCTCCGTATTATAAAGTCCGAAAGATGCACGTACCGTTCCTTCGATACCGAGGCGTTGCATCAGCGGTTGGGCGCAATGATGCCCCGTGCGCACGGCAATGCCGAGGCGGTCGAGCAGTGTGCCCATATCAAAGTGATGGATATTGCCTACCAGGAAAGAGATTACACTACCCTTCTTCCCCGCTTCACCAAAGATGCGCATGCCGGGGATAGCTTTCAAGCGCTGCGTGGCATATTCCGTCAGTCCATGTTCGTGGGCGGCAATCTTGTCCATGCCGATGGCCGAAATATAGTCCAGCGCCTTTGCCAGTCCGGTGGTACCGATATAGTCAGGAGTACCGGCTTCAAACTTGAAAGGCAGTTCGTTGAAGACTGTCTTTTCGAAAGACACATGTTGTATCATCTCACCGCCGCCTTGATAAGGGGGTAGTTTGTCCAACCATTCTTCTTTCCCATAAAGCACGCCTACACCCGTAGGGCCATATACCTTATGAGCGGAAAATACGAGGAAGTCAACATCCAAGTCTTCCACATCCACCGCTATATGAGGAATGGATTGAGCGGCATCTACCAGCAAAGGTACACCGTGGGCATGGGCAACGGCAGCCATCTCCTTAATGGGATTGACCGTACCCAACACATTGGATATGTGCGCCACACTGACTAACTTTGTCCTGTCCGTAAAGAGTTTCTCGTATTCATCCTGCAGAAGCTCCCCTTTATCGTTCATCGGAATCACTCTGATGGCTATTCCCCGTTTAGCTGCCAGCAACTGCCAGGGGACAATGTTGCTGTGATGTTCCATGACGGAAAGAATCACTTCGTCTCCTTCGCCCATAAACTCTTCACCAAAGCTGGATGCTAACAGGTTGATACTCTCCGTAGTACCCCGCGTAAAGATGATTTCATTGGTAGAGCGTGCATTGATAAATTTCCGCACAGTTTCACGGCTTGCCTCGTGCAGCTCTGTTGCCTGTTGAGACAGAAAGTGTACGCCACGGTGTACATTGGCATTGACGGAATAGTATTCATCCGTAATGGATTCTACTACACAACGTGGCTTCTGTGTGGTCGCACCATTATCAAAATAGACTAACGGTTTGCCATAAACTTCGCGGGAAAGTATCGGGAAGTCGGCTCTTATTTTTTCAATAATCATACTAATTATGAATTATGAATTATGAATTATGAATTATGAATTATGAATTGTGAATTATGAATTATGAATTATG
>NZ_DBDF01000157.1 GCF_002293435.1 Bacteroides sp. UBA939
TGATTTTATAACGAACCATTGATTTATAAGTATTCAATAAAATAATTGCGCGTTTGTTTCCTCTTCGCACCTCGCTTTAAAGGACAGGGATGTTACGTTCTCTCTTACACCGGTTTTAATCGGCGATCACCATATCAAACGTAATCCAATACGTCTTCACCCGACCTTTGTATTCAACCTGTACCGCCGCCTTGCGCGAAGAATGCGTTGCCTGTACTACGTTTACCTTCACATCGCGGTTATCGGCTGTTGCCGATACCACCGGTATCCGGCGGGTATCCGCAGCGACTTTACAGGTTGTTTCGTATAGATCGAAACCAACGACGCCATTTGCATTTGTCGAGCGCACCGGGGCTGCCGGTAGTTCGATGGCTTTGCCATCTACCAATATGGTAACGGCGGGGACCATAGGGGGCGCGATTTGCTTTTTGTCCGAACTGAATCCCAGTCCGGCTAAGTCGAAGAGCTTTCCTTCTTCCGCACCTTCGGCAACGAGGTAGATAGCGTGTTTCTTATCCAGTTTATCGACAGCGGAGGAAACGTCAATTACGAATCGGGTGACGGCCTGTGGCGAACCGGCCGGTACACGTATCTCGCCAATCTTTTTTCCTTTCCATGTTTTATTATCCCACGGGCCGTCCAACCATACATGAACCGTAAAGGCCTCGCTGGTTTTGGGCGTCAGAAAGAGGTTGAAAGCGGTATTGTTTCCCGGTTGGGTTCCTTCGAAGGCTTTTAAGCCTTTTGTGTCTTGTGCAAGGCCACCGAAGCCAAAGTATTTATACCCGATGATGTTGCCGTCCTTCACACCTGTTATGGGTGCGTGATTGTCCCAGACATCCCATGCATCCTGCTGAACACTCGTATTAGAGAGATAACAGGCATATCCGGCGCTGTAGTATTGGTACGGGTCGAGGCCGTAGATGTGAAAGCCTTCCGAGGTGACTTCGGCTCCTGTGTACGCTCTTCCTTTTTTGTCTCTGCACGTCCACGTGTTACTCTTCGAATAGGGGTCGTAGGCCCTTATCGTAACTTTCCCTCCCCGGGCTACGGGTTTCTCATCCCATCCGACCGACACCGGAGCCACCATCGGCTGGCGGGCATACCCGTAACTTCTGGGCGCGCGGTGATAGAACACATACCATTGATCGTTGATAAGCTGTATGCTGCCGTGGGTGTTGTGCCCGCTATAGCTGGTTTGTAATGTTGAACCATCCTGGTTAAGCACCGGCGCTCGCGAGTCTACAAGCACCCCTCCGCTCTTCCATGGGCCGAGGGGAGAGTCGGCATACGCATAGCGTAGGGCGGAGTTGGTACTGCTCAGCCCGTATTCCGGGCCGGAATATCCGCTGTAAATGGATACGTATTTGTTTCCCACTTTACGGATGGACGAGGCTTCGAAAAAGTTAAACCTTCCCAGATCTTCACCGGAAAAGATGTGTGGATACCGGGTTCCTTTAGGATCGCGAAGTTCGCCATACCGGGAACTGGAGGGCATAAAATAAGGAATCACTTCTGTTCCGGGACGCACGGAGTACAGGGTATTCTGATCGAGTTCAGCGGCCAGCGAACGTTGGAATCCCCAGTAGCCATAGGCACGGAAGCCGGTTTTGTAATCGGGGTCGGCAGGATCGGTGATATATTCAACGTATACCGACGGGTCGAAACCAAGGATACTTCCCGGTAGGGTAGCTGTGCCATCTTCTGTCAGATTGACAGGTGTAAAAGGCCCATCGGGACGGCTTCCTTTAGCCACCATTGCCTCCCGTTTTTTACCCCGGCTGTGTGGGAACAGGTAGTATTCTTTTGTTCCGTCTTTGCGTTTCAGCTCAACCAGATCGGGGGCGTACATTACATCCCACTGACCGTTTATCTGATAGTTAAAAATAGGGCCTTCGTCCCGCCAGTCGGAAAGGTCATCTACCGGAGCCGACCACATTCTGATGTCGGGGCCGCAATAGCTGTTATGTCTTACATCGTGCGAGCCTATGATGTAGACACGGTATTTCCCAGGGTTGTCGGGATCTTCAAATACGCGCGGTTCCCCATCGGGCAGATGTTCCCACAGCGGGAGATAAGGATTGGCATTTTGGCCAGTAGCTGCCATTCCGGTTATAAATATTGCTATAACTAACAATAGAATAAGTTTGTATCCTGACATTAGTATTTTATTTACTATTATTTACTTGATAATCAAAGAAGTCTATATCTACATATCCTCCGGCCTCTTTTGTAGCATAATTAAAGATAGCAAACCGGGTACCCATAAAGAGCTTCCGGTAGTCGAAGCGCATTTTATATTCATCTCCTATTTTTATCCAGTTCCGGTTGTCCGTGCTGTAATAGAAGGTGGCAATGTCGCGGTTCAGGTTGAAATCGCAGTCTATTCTCAGGTATACAATATCAGTGGTGAGTCGTACCTGCTCTTTTTCCTCAACCTCAACTCCCAGAACGGCTTTTTCTTTGCCACTGAGTTCCACTACATTGGTAGACATGGTGAGGTGTTTTGTTTCGTCTTCTTCTTTTTTTATAGACAAAAGCACTGAATGACCATTGAAGGCACTGAATCCGACAACATCTCCCTCTTTCATTTGCGAGAGGTCTAATGCCACTATACCCTGGCACATGGGACCTTCCATGCGTTGGGTAATCGTATTGCGGGCGGCATACAGGTTTTCGACAAGCTTGTTCGTCTTCAACCGCAGGTAACCGGGACGTTCGCTGAGCGACCAGTATTCGTTCAACGGATTGTGATTCCACTGCCAACACTTTTTCAGTACGGGCGAATCGAAATCATCGCTCTCCACAATGCGGCTGTCGACGGGGTGTGGCTTCAAAGGGATTTCCCCGGCAGCGGGCACCCGGCCGTTTTCATCGCCAAGCATCGGCCAGCCGTCTGTCCACGTACAGGGCATCAGTAAGGGTACACGCCCGATGGCGCCACGGTCCTGGAATATAATCGCGTACCAGTTGCCGTTTTTATCGTCAACCAGGCAGCCCTGGCCCACGTATGGAAAGCCGGCGAAGTTGTCTTCCAGGATCACTTTCTTTTCGTAGGGCCCGGTGATGTTGTCGGCCCGATAGCACAGTTGCCGGCGCGGTTCGCCTTTGGGCCACGAAATCATCAACAGGTAGTACTTACCGTTGTGTTTCACTACGTGGCTGCCTTCCAACAGTCCGGTTTCCTCTTCGTCGCGCCCGAAGATTTGCATGTTTACGCCGTCTTCTTTCACGCCCGAGAGGTCGGGTTTCAGTTCCCGCAAAGAGCCTGTTCCATAGAATACATACACCCGCCCGTCGTCGTCGAAGAAAAGGGAAGCGTCGTGGAAATGCGCCGTGCGCGACACCAGTTCCCAGTTACCGGCCGAGGGGTCGGTTGTGGTATAAATATACGAACTGTAAGGCTGGTCGTTGGGCGAAAAGAGTACGTAGAACTTCCCATTGTGGTAGCGGATGGAGGATGCCCACTGCCCGCGTCCGTAAACGGTGCCTTCTTCCATATCGTACTTAGGTGTATCGTTCAGCGTGTCGAATACGTAGCTGGCCACCTCCCAGTGTACCAGGTCTTTTGATTTCATCACCGGGGCACCCGGCATCAGGTGCATGGTGGTGGTAATGAGGTAAAAATCATCGCCACACTGGGTGAGCGACGGGTCGGGGGCGTCGGCATTGATAACCGGATTGGTATATGCGGTTGTTTCGCGCGGGGCGTTACAACCATACAATACCAATACCAGAAGTGTTGAAACAATGAAGAGAGTATGTTTCATGCGCTTATTCTTTTCTTCTTTTTAGTGTGTACAGAAATTTACTGTTGTATTCCTATGTTTGTTGCTAAAGATGAACTTGTTGGAACAATTCTCATATTAGCGATAAATAACTGAAAATTGGTTAAAGGTACACTTGGATAACCTTCGAGGTAATTGACATAAGTAAATATTGCTCCGGAACTGTTTGCATTCTCTTCGATATTTAAATATGAATCAAATGTACCCAATGGAAGTCCTTCATTGGTTGCTTTAAATTCGCTCAGAGGTATGGTAACAGTTTGCCATTGATCATTAAATACATATTTACCACCTTTTATACTTGTCCACCAACCAAAATTGGTTGTATTACGGGATGCTCTTCCTCCTTGCGAACCTATCAAACGATAAGAAAGAGCCCCTGTTATCCATGGTTGATTCATATAAAATTCAAATTGAATAGCACAACTATTCATATCCGTTTCCCCGGTTATTTTATTGTTTGAGCTATTTATAACCTTCTGAATACCTTTCACAATAGAAAAACGGAACCAACCTGTTGAATTTTTATCGTCGTTATTTGCACCTATTGCAATATCTTTAGCAATATCGGGTATGGCAATGACAGTTTCCGGATTATTTTCAAGCCCTGTGTAGGTTTTTACATCATCTCCGGAATAATTTTTGAAGCTCGTGCCCAGGAGGCCGGAAGGTTGAATATCAGGATCTGTTGTTGCATTCATAAATATTCCTTCGTTATAGTACATATATGGTGCAGAGAGCAGATATCTACCATCGGCATCTCCTGCAAAATGAACGTACATTGGTCCGCTGTATGTACGATCTATAAGAGCCGGAACTTGAACTTTGATTACCGTATCAATAATGTTTATTATGGTACCTTCCTGTCCGGTTGGGAATCTAACTTTATCTGCCAGTTTTAAATTACGCCCCCTAATTTCAATAATATCTCCGGGGTAAGGCATTGTAGAAGAAACTCCCGTAATTCCCGGTTCTTTCTGAGGGTCAATAAACTCGAAATCCCTATATACAGCTTGTCCACTGGGGGTTACGACACGAATGGTGTTCCGTATTTCAATATCTTCCACCTCACCAGCCACAGGAATCCCTTCTTTGGGAATTTTAAATATTATATTATTATCTGTTACAAAAGCAGGGTTAAACCCAACTTTTGTACCATTACAATAGATGTCGAGCAGCCCATTAAAACCTACACCTTCCAACCGTACCCAACTATCTACATTACTTGATGTGATTTGTTTGGTATCGGAACTTTGCACGTTGGTCCAAACGCTATCAATACGGATAGTATTTCCGTTTTTATCATCATCACACGCCCAGAATAAAGTAGCGCCTACCATTAAGATGCCAAATAAGAATGCAAGATTCTTGATGTCTATATTTTTTTTCATGATTCACTATTTTTGAAATTCATAATTTACAGGAACTGAATTTAATTTGGAATTGGCAGAAACTTCAATCGAAGGATATGCGAATGCCCATATGTTAGACTTTGCACCCGAAGCGTGAACGTAAGAACCATCCGGAACTTGATGTACTACTTCCTGAGGTTTAAATCCGGCTTGTTCACGGGGAGAATTACTCCATCCGTTTGTAGAAGGATATTTCACAGGGTCGAAAGTATACGAATATGAGGCATAATTACAAAAATCGGTTTCAGGATCGGTTTCTATATGTTTATTGTTGAGTAAATTTAAAGTCCAATCCATATCATAAAAAGAACGGCGTTTAATATCGGTCCAATAAACAGTTTCAAGGAACAGTTCCATTCTACGTTCTTTGAATATGTCATTTCGGGTAATTTTTGTAGCTGGTACAAACTCATCCGCATTCAAGTAGTAAGCTCTTTCCCGTACTTTATTGAAATATTCAAGAGCTGTAGGATCTGAGGTTTCATTATCCATCCCTAATACAGCTTCGGCATGCATTAAATATACTTCGGCCATGCGAAGCATAGGAGAGGCTAATCCTGTATTACCATTAATAGCTACTCCGCCAGTGTCTTCGTTACTACCAACTACAAATTTCTTGAAATTGACTTTGGCTTTATCACTTGGTACTGTCCAACTTCCTGCTGCGGTATGAGTTCCTAAGTATGTGTACTTTTGTCCGGGAACACAAACAGAACCACGTATTCTTGATAAACCTCCTTCATTTACCAGCATGCGCAGGAAGTCATAAGACGCAAATACATATCCACCGGCATTCAGATTATTTGTTAATTCCTTATTGTAAGCCCAATCGTTCAATGAATTAGTATATCCCCATTCTACAGATCCTTGTACAAATTGGATGGCAAACATCACCTCTTCGTTGTTGTTATTTTGTACCTTATAGATGTCTTCAAAATCTTCTAATATTTCATATTGACCATTGTGAATAACCTCTTCAGTCAAGCTTTTAACAGAACTGAAATATATCTGGGCTATTTCAGCATTACTTCCAACTTGATTACGAGTAAGATAACCTGAAGTGAAGCGATCGCCCATTGCATAATTTGCAGCAGTTAAATATATACGAGACAACATTGCTTTTGCAGCATCTCTTGTGACGCGGCCTTTTTCGTCTGTCTCTTTCATATATTCCGAAGCAAACTTTAAATCATATATTGCATATTGAAGAACATCTTCAAACGGATTAGGTGGAATGATTGTATTCAGCATGTAATCTCTTGGGTTATCAATAATAGGCACATCATGCCAAAGCATTGCCAGATACCAATAAGCTGTGCCACGCATGAAACGAGCTTCTGCTTCACAGGCTCTGACCGCAGTTTCATCTACACCATTTTCAAGGGCCAACGACACATAATCATTGATGACATAATCGGCATGGGTTACCGAAGAGTATAATCCTCCCCATGCATTATAAAGTTCAGATAAATTTGAATTTTCCGAAAATAAAGCTAAAGATGGAAGAGCACCTGTAATACCATCTACGTAGGCATTACCAGCACGGGCTTCCGTAACAATTCTGACATGGTTATTAAAATAGTACCACGGCCTACAATAGAGATATGCTGTTGCGGACCTCAAATCATCAATGTTTTTAAATGATTCTCCTACCAATTTTTCATTATCAGAATTAACATGAAGCCAATCTTCACATCCTGAAAATCCGATCAGACTGATTAAACAGAATAAAGTGATTATTAATTTATTTTTTTTCATGATGATTAAATTTTAGAAAGTTAAATCAATGCCAAAAGTGTATATACGCGGAGAAGGTACTATTCCTCCATCCACTCCATATTGCAGCATACTTTGCCCTGTCTTAGAACCAACTTCCGGATTATAGCCGGAATAGCCAGTAAAAGTGTATACATTCTGAAGGTTGGTATAGATACGTAAGGAATTTATCTTCAATTTGGATATGAGTTTTTTAGGCAATCTATATCCAAATGAAATATTCTGAATACGTAAAAACGAACCGTCTTCAACATACCTATCGCTAAAAACTTTATTGTTATTAGCATCGCGGACAGATTGACGAGGAATATCAGGTTCAGAACCAGGTAAAACGTACACATTCCAAACATCGGTGTTTTCAGAATTTCCATCAAGATACCCTAATCGTGGAAAATTTCCGGCAGTTCTGCTTATATTTTGATGCCCATTGGGATTATCAAGCCTACTTCTTAAAATATTATATACTTTTCCTCCCACAGAGCCATTCAGGAATACGGTTAAATCAAAATCCCGATAAGTAAACGTATTACCTATACCAAATGTGAAATTCGGGAATGGACTGCCAATATTTGTCAGGTCTTGTTCGTTGATTATTCCGTCATCGTTCATATCTTCAAAAAGAAGATCTCCTACATAAGCCTGATTTATAAGATTTTCATCCGTATTGTTAACAATGTCACCTACTTTGAGTTTTACTGTAGCTTTTGTAACCGTACTTGTTCCATCTCCATTATCTTTTAAGTAATCAGCGGCGGAATTAATACGTCCAATATATTTATATCCATAAAATTCGCTTACCGGAAATCCTACCATAGTACGTGTAATGGTATTGGTCCCATCAGACCAGTCCGTTTGTGGAATAACAGCTGTAGAAGTATTCATTCTCGTTACCTCATTGCGATTGAGAGTGAATGTTGTAGCGGTATACCAATTAAAATTCTTGCTTTTAACATTGTGTGTGTTTAGTGTTAATTCAAAACCCTTATTTTCTATGGCTCCGATATTATACCAGGGAGCTTCCGGTGATCCTGGTACACCCGATGCACCCGATCCGGTAAATCCAGGTAAACTTAGCCTCAACAATAAATCTTCTGTTTTCTTAATGTAGGCATCAACGATTAATTCTACACGATTATCAAATAGATTGAGGTCTAACCCTGCATTCCATGATTTTGTAGTCTCCCACGTAATATCAGGATTGGAAGTATTGGCAGTTTGAAATGCCACACCCCAGCTATTCGTAGGCTGGTTGGATAACCTTGATTCATAAGCAAATGCACTTACATTTGAATTTCCAACTACCCCATAGCTCAATCGTAATTTCATATTGTTGACGACCTTCTTTATAGATGAAAAAAATCGCTCTTCAGAAACGCGCCATGCAATAGCGGCCGAAGGAAAGGTTCCCCATTGATTTCCTGCTGCGAAATTAGAAGAACCGTCTCTACGAATTGTACCCGTAAATAAATATCTATCATCAAAGTTATAGGTTGCCCTACCAAATATTGAAACGATTCTGTTCTCACTTCCATTTCCGGCATTTTTAGTATAATAACTTTCATCACCGGCGTTCAAACCAGGCAGCTCACTTGAACCTTTACGTCGTTCACCCATCAAATAGTCCGATTTCGATGAACGTACTTCGTGGGCTATCATTAATGATGTTCTATGCTTTTTACCGAAGGTTTTGTGTAAGTTCAAAATATTTTTTATCCCCCAAAACAGACGATATGTTTTCTCATGTCTGTTTTCTGTTTCCGATTTTATTGATGAACCGATTTGGTAAGCCGGAAGTAACTGCTGATAGTTACTAATAGACCCGTCAGATGTAAACTCTGTCCTGAAATCCATCCATTTGGTCGGTATAATTTGCAAGTAAACATTCCCTCTTATACCTAGGTCTTCTCTATTTCTTTGATTTAATTGGGCTACAGCAAGAGGATTTGAAAATCCTAATAAGTTACCATCCAAATCAGAGCTTGGACCACCCCAACTACCATCGGGATTTTTTACAGGGATTGCCGGCGATTGAAATAATGTATTTCCGATAACAGACCACGATGATACCGCCGTTGATTGTTTGGTATAACTGGGGTTTAAAGTTACTCCCATTTTTAGCCATGAACGTATCTGCGAATCAACGTTGGCACGCAACGTAAACCTCTGAAAGTCAGACCCAAACACAATTCCTTCTTGATCTGCCAAACCTGCTGAAATAAAATAGGTAGAGGTTTTATTACCTCCACGTACAGACAAATCGTAATTTTGCACTAAAGCGAGCCGGTATATTTCATCTTGCCAGTCGGTTCCTTTTCCTAATTTTTCAGGATATGCAAAATCTTGTCTATGACCGTATCCCAGAAGATCCGAGTAACTGTTATGACGTTCGGCATATTCCCTCAAATTCAGGACATCCAATTTTTTAGGTAACTCCTGAAGCCCCAACTTTGTATTGAAATTAATAGTAGGATGTGCGTCTCTACCTTTTTTCATAGTAATAAGAATTACCCCATTAGCACCCTGAGCACCATAAATAGCAGCAGCTGAAGCATCTTTTAAAACTTCTATACTTTCAATATCCGTAGGGTTTATACCCGCAATGGCATTTACATCATTATCTCCCGTTCGTCCACTAATAACGACACCATCCACTACATAAATAGGCTCATTTGTACTATTAATTGAACCCACACCTCGAATTTGAATGGAAGTGCCTCCACCTGGCACACCCGAATTTTGAGTCATCTGCAAACCCGCTATACGTCCTTGTAATGCCTGATCAACAGTGGTAGCAATAGAATTTTCAATATTCTTAGAAGAGATTGAGGTTACCGATCCGGTTAAATCACTTCTCCTCATGGTACCATAACCCACCTCTACTACCACTTCATCAAGCATCAAAGCATCTTCTTTCATAACTATATTAATAGTCGAACGATTATTCACATTTACTCTTTGAGTAACATATCCAATATATGAAAATACAAGAACAGCTTTTGAAGGTGCTGTAATTTTGAATTTACCATTATGGTCTGCCGAACTACCAGTAGAAGTGTTTTCTACAACGACCGTAGCTCCAATAAGCGGCTCTCCTGCGCTATCTTTAATTATTCCCTGTACCGTAATATTTTGTGCTATTACTATAGAAGGAAGCATTAATAACGCCAGATAAAACGTTGTTTTTAAAATTTTGTTAGAATAATTTTTCATGATATTATGATTAAAATTAAATTATAGCATTGTGGTATGGTTATATCCCTTCTGCTTCAATCGTAATTTTTCCTTCTGTCAGGCCTTTGGCTGTGACTTTGATTTCGATTGTTCCAGGTTGGGGCCTTGGCTGAACAATAGCAATGGCTTTGCCGCGGAATGTGGTCGGGGTAGGCGAACGGAAGCTTTCCATGTTCTATTAATGTGAACCTGTCGGCCGACAGAACTTTGGTTGTTATACCGGGATGGTCTATCGCCCGGAGTTGCGTATTGGTGCTGATAAGTAGTGTAATGATGATCAGCCATTTAAATTTAATACTGTGTCTCATGGAGTGTATCTATTTAGTATTTTTCACCTTCTGTTTGCCTGGAGCGGTTGTGCTTCCATCAAGCGTTTCTTCTTACTTCAATCGTTTGTGCAAATGTATCAGCTTACATTCTTTTTCCTTGTTTTTTTTATTTCATAGACTTTTATCCATGTTACATCCCGTCTGTGGAATGTTTCATTAACTATATTCAAGTGTTACACAAAACATTTATGTGATTGGTTTTCAATAAAGTAGGGAGGGCTGCGGGAATTTTCCCGGGTGAGGAAAAAAAATAGGCAACAAAGAAGTTTTAAAAAAACGAGGATGTTGCCCACACCCTCGTTTTTCAATTCTCACTCTTATTTCGTTATTTGATATCTACATCCAAAGAAGTCGGTTGCAATTTATCTGCTAAAACGGTTACTGTAACTTTTCCCGATTTCTTGCCTGCTTTAATTACGGCTAAGGCACGTCCATAATGCGTCAGACGTTCGTGACGATAGTATCCTGATGCATCGGTCATATCGGCATTTCCAGTTCCTGCGATAGTAGCGTCTCCTTCTGTAGTAAATAGGAGTAAGCAATCCTGGTCAGGCACTACGTTACCCTTGGCATCCACAAGTTCTGCCGTTACATAAGCCAAATCCTGACCATCCGCATAAATACAAGAACGGTCTGTCTGCAAACGAATAGCTACAGGTGTTCCCGCTGTTACAATAGTATCGCGTTTCAGCTCTTTACCCTCCGCATCATAGCCTACGGCAACCAGTGTTCCAGGGGTATAAGGTATTTTGAATACGGCTTTATATTCGCTTGTCTTATTTACCTGTTTTTCTTCCATTCTTTTTCCGTTAAGTAACAAAGCTACCCGTGGCAATGTAGATATTACCTCTATTTCAATCGTTTTGTTTTCATGTCCTTTCCAGTTCCATGACTTATAAGTAGGCCATGTGCTCCACATGGTGGTTCTTATCTTTCCTTTATAACCATCCGGTTCCCGAACAGCCATGTATAAGTATGGAGTGTTGGTTGATACCGAGTTGTAAAGCATGTCACGATAATAAGAAATAGGCTTACGGTGACCTATAAGGTCGATATCTCCGCACAAAGCACCGTGCCAGGGCCACAGTGATCGTTCCCAATGCTCACCATGCACTTGTCCAGCGTAATAATGTCTTCCAATACCAGATTCACCCAGGTAGTCTATACCAGTCCAGATAAAATCACCTATCACGTATGGATAGTCTTGCGTGAATGCCCAGTTGCGGAATGTATTCCGGGCATACGATTCAGTTTGCCAAATGACACGGTTGGGCACTCTTTCGTGGTCGGACGGCGCTTTATGAATCATATAGTTGTAACCAATGATTTCGTGTTGGGCAATCAGTGAGTCAAATCGTTCCCAGTCTTTGGAGTAGTATGCTAATGAGTGGGTTATCGGTCTGTTCGATGGGTCAAGCTTACGACAGAGATCACCGAACATTTTAGCCAGTTCGATAGCACGTGGAGATTCCCGTTCTATGATCTCGTTGCCTGTACTCCAGGCGATTATAGAAGGGTGTGTCTGATCTCTATTTACCATAGAAGTTATATCGCGTTCCCACCACTCACGTAGAAGAACAGCATAGTCATGAGGCGTTTTTGCCTTTTCCCAACCATCAAACGATTCGTTAATAACCAGCAATCCGATGTTGTCGCATGCATCCAGAAAAGCAGGTGAAGGAATGTTGTGGCTGGTACGTACGGCATTGAATCCGCCTTCTTTCAGCAAATGCACTTTGCGTATTTCTGCGGCGTCGTAGCTTGCAGCTCCCAATACACCATTGTCGTGATGCACGCATGATCCATTTAAAACAATTCTTTTACCATTCAGGATGAAGCCACCATCTGCCGAGTAGCTGAACGTACGTATACCAATGTTGCGTTTAATTCTATCCAATACATTCCCTTTCTTGTCGATCAATTCTACTGCCATTTCATAAAGAGCAGGAGTTTCTGGTGACCAAAGCTGAGCGTCTTTTACTTTTATACTCATATCGACCTTTAGCGTATCTTTTTCCGCAACGTTTAGTCTCTTCTTTACGATCTGGTTCCCTATGACGACACGGGCCGTAAGGGCACGAACCTCTTCTCCTGTGAGATTTGCTACATCGAATGCAACATCAACAGTTGACGTTCCTTTCTTGTCAGGTGCTCCGGTCACAACTGTCAGACTCCAGGGGTTAATCTCATAGTTTCCATTGGTTGTTTCGAGCCATACGTGCCGATATAGTCCCGAACCGGAATACCACCGACTGTTCCTCTGCCTGGAGTTGTCAATTGTAATAGCCACCACATTGACAGAGTCGCTTCGCAGGTAAGGCGTAATGTCACAATCATAAGATGTATAGCCATACGGATGTCC
Source organism: Bacteroides sp. UBA939 (assembly GCF_002293435.1). Lineage (GTDB taxonomy): Bacteria > Bacteroidota > Bacteroidia > Bacteroidales > Bacteroidaceae > Bacteroides. The sequence continues at coordinate 12,899 of NZ_DBDF01000157.1, forward strand.
TCCTGCCACCTTTCCATTAACGTATACAACGGAGTTCATGTAAGCTCCCTCAATGTAAAGACGTTGACGCCCTCCCGGTTGAAGGGTAGATGCAGGAAATGTTTTTCGATACGTCCCTTTTCCCGTAGGCAGATATCCTCCATCATTACCGGCAGCAGCTTCCGGTGTGAAGTCAAAGTGAATACTCCAGTCGTGTGGCAGATCAACAGACTGCCATTGTGAATCGTCGAATGTCGCATGGATGGCTTCTGTCGGTGCATTTCGTCGGAACTTCCATCCAAAATCGAATTTTTCTCTCAGTCGGGCTTCTTCGCCCCGAACATACGATATTGACATAAAAGTCAATGCTAAGATAAATGTCAGTTTCTTCATTTTNNATATAATGTATTTTATAAATCATCCCTTCATCCTTTTGCCTCCTCCTTTTCATCCTCTCCCTCTTCTTTCTCACTAAATTCAGAAGGCGAAACCCCATAATACTTCTTAAACGCAATCGAAAACAACGCGGGATTGTTATAACCCACCTTATAGGCCACCTGAGATACATTGATCTTTTTAGCCTTCAGCAATTCAACCGCATGGCGCAGCCGGATGTTTCTGATGAATTCGGCCGACGGCATGCCCGACAGCTCTTTCAACCTCCTGTAAAGCTGCACGCGGCTCAAACCGACCTCGTTGGCTAACGTCTCGACATTAAACCCGGGATTTTCCATGTTCGTGTTGATAACCGACATGACTTTCCCCATAAACTCCTCGTCGAATGACTTCAGCTCCACCGGTTTGGCTTTATCCTCCTGGTCCTGAATACCGCTGAATTTACCTTTCAGCCGGATGCGGTTCGTTATAAGGTTGGTGCAAATCAGTATCAGCTCTTCGGTGTTGAAAGGCTTGGTGAGGATGGCATCGGCTCCTTTGTCCCATCCTTTAATGCGGTTGTCGTAGTCTGTTTTTGAAGTCAGAAGTACCACGGGTATGTGACTGATATTAGCGTTATTTTTAATCTTCCTGAGTAGAGTAAAACCATCCATACCGGGCATGACGACATCCGAAATGATCAGGTCGGGATTCTGTTCGAGTGCCGTGCGCAGGCCGTCTTCGGCATTGTTGCAAGTGATTACCTTATAAAGAATATCGAGCTCTTCTTTCAGGTAAGAAAGCAACTCTTCGCTATCATCGATTATCAGTACTTTGCTGCGGGTTTTACTTTTGACGGCCAGCTTTTTCTGGTTGACGATGTGTTCGGTGGCCTGATTCTGATGCAATATAATTCGTGGCGAGGAATCCCGGGCCACGATTTCGTCATTGCTCAGGTGGCTGTTGCCCAATGGAATGCGGATGGTGAATGTGCTGCCCTGGGAGTCGTCACGGTTGGCCGCCGTGATTTTCCCGTGATGCAGGAGAACCAGTGTTTTACAGAGGTTGAGTCCGATTCCCGAACCCGACAGGGCGTTGGTTTTGTCCTGGTAGAAGCGGTCGAAAATGCGGTCGATGGTCTTTTCGTCGAGCCCCACGCCCGAGTCGGTGATGCTGATTTGGGCATACTGCCGCAGGGGGCCTTTTGTTTTCGGGTCTTCTCCTGTAGTTAACATTAAGGAAATGTTTCCGCCTTCGGGGGTGAATTTCAAAGCATTGGCTATGAGGTTGACCAGGACTTTATCGAAATTGTTGCGGTCGATCCATACCGGCAATGATTCGGGCCGGTGTTCGAAACTCAATTCGATTTTCCGCTCATTGGCTTGGTAATCAAAGACTTTGATTAGCTCCTGGATAAAGGCAACCAGATCGGTTTCGCTATATGTCATCCGCATCTGTCCCTTATCGATTTTCCGGATATCGAGCATCTGGTTGATAAGCGTAAGGATGCGGGTAGTGTTGCGGTACATGGAGTGCAGGGCTTTGGTGGTGACCTCGTCGTAGTCTTTTTTCAGCAACATAGACAGCGGACTGATGATCATCGTCATCGGCGAGCGGATTTCATGGGAAATGTTGATGAAAAACTTCATTTTTTCTTCGTTCAGCTCTTCTATACGCTTCTTTTGCATGAGTTTGTATTGCCAGTAGAGGATGAGTGTGATGATTGTAAGTATCAACATTCCATAAACTATGCGGGCGGGTACCGACAGGTACCAGGGAGGCAAAATAGTTAACTCCAGGTTCCGGACGGGAGTGTAAACTCCATTTTCGTTGACACGTACCTGCAGGAGGTGCTTTCCGATGGACAGGTTGTTGTAGGTAATGCGGTTGGCTCCCAGTGGTAGAATGGTCCATTTATCATCTGCCTCGGTCACTTTATATTCAAAACTAATGTTTCCGGGGGCGCGGAAGTTTATCGTTGAGAATGTTAGTGAAAAGGAGTTGTCTGTATGCGAGAGGATGAGTCCCGTGGTTTCCGTCCAGACAGACTTGCTGATTCGGTGCCCGTTGGATTGATCCTGGGGGCTGACGGGTTGATTGTTCAGATACAATCCTGTCAGTACAGGTTCTTCTGTCAAGCCGGGAATGCGGATATCTTCGGGCCTGAAGTGGGTGATACCCTGAATGCTGGGGAAATAGATTTCGCCGTCGGCGTCCTGGAAATAAATACCGCGCGAATACTCTTTCTCAAGAAGCCCGTTACCAGACAGGAATGTGATGATCTTACCGTTGTCGGGCGATATTTTGCGAATGCCCTTGAAGGTGCTACACCATATATTTCCCGCTTTATCTTCGGCAAGTCCGCATATAGCGCTTTCCAGCGAATCCTCGTTGGTAGCGTAATGGAAAAGCTTGTCCGCTTGCGGATTGTACATATAAAGCCCGTGACTGGTACCGAGCCAGATGTTGCCCTGGCTGTCTTCGAGCAAAGCATAACAGATGGCTTTTTCCAGCACAGCGACCACGTCGTCGTCCAACTCCAGAAAACATTCGTTCACGGCATCGTAGCAACTTACGCCGCTGTAATGGCCCAGCCATATTCTGCCTTTTGAGTCGCGTAACATGGTGTTTATCCATACGTTTTTCAGCCGGGCGTCGGTTTTCATCGGGGTGGTACCCGTGATGGTGTGCCAGCTCTTTGCCGAAAGGTCGTACACAAGGAGCCCATCGCCGAAGACCGAAAAGTAGATTTTCCTGTCCGGCCCCTCGACAATCCACTTGATATTTTTAACCTGGACTTCGGGCATCATTTTGAATTGTCCCGTTCGCTTGTTGAACAGGGAAACCCCACCATACCGGCGTCCTATCCAAAAATTGCCTTCCGAGTCTTCGAGCATATACACAAGGCCACTGTCCCTGTCGTGCCAGGAACGTTTCACGCGCCCGTCTTCATCCAGTTCCATCAGTACACCATGGTCCGTTCCCACCCATATCCGTCCGTCCGGGTCTTTATAGAAGGAAGAAATGGTCAAGTCGGTGTCGTAGCCCATGAACGAAAAATCCCAGTAGCTGAACGATGGTTTTTCATTGGGCAGCATGAGCACTCCGCGCTGGAAACACCCGAACCATACATTGCCGATGCGGTCTTCGAACATCGAACCAATTTTCAGGTTATCGGGGTTGATATGGCGCACGTTGATGTGGTCTGCTTTTTTTATTTCCAACGAATCGGTATCGATATAGCGTATCCCCTGCCCATACGAACTGATATAGATCCGTCCCTTTTGCGTATGCAACATTTGGGGGCTCATAAAATTCCCCGTTTCATTTTTTAAAGAGACAAACTTCCGGTTAACCGGTTCCCATTGGCAAACTTGTGAATAAAACGACACGAACAAACGACCCTCGGCGTCTTCAACAAAACTGGAGATCGTGCCGGGTGTTTCGAAAACCTGGTATGTTTTGGTGGTACCGTCTACAATACGCAATACTTTACGGCTGGGTAGCGGTAACCAGATGCAGTTGGAACGGTCCTGATAAATGGTTCCGAAGCTGGAAGTGCCCGAAACATCCGTAATTTCCTGGATAATACGGGCCTGCATAATTTCTTTATCGACCGTGAACACCCCCCATCCGGAAGTCGTGATCCATATCTCGCCATTGTGCAGTTCTATAATATTTTCAACCGTGGGGTGCATGCCAGACGGAAATTGTATATTGACAAACCTGTTTTCGTAGGGCTGGTAGTATTGTAGCCCTTTGTTCGACCCCACCCACAGGCTCTCATCGCTATCTTTAAAAAGGCAGAGCACGTAGTTGCTGAGCAAAGAGGTCGTATCTTCTTCGTGATTATAATAATAGGAAAAATCCCACCCGTCGAATTTGTTCAATCCGTGAGCCGTACCAATCCATATAAATCCGTCACCGTCCTGGCAAATGTCGGTAATAAGGTTGCAGGAAAGTTCGCCGTTTCCGTAAAACCGGGTTTGCTGTGCGTGGACATGAAAGGTGAGAAGTAGTATTAAGATTACAAAAGTGAGATAGTGTTTCATATGTATTATTCATTTGAGATTACCGTTTACAAAGATACGAGATTTAGCATTTGTTTCTCTTTGCAAATGAAACGAATGTGTCGGTATATGTTTCATTAACAATATCCTCATGTTACATCGCCGTCGTAATGTTGCTTGGTGTGATACGTGCACAGATAATTTAAAACTTCAAGAAAGATTCAGGTAACATCGGCCATATGCATACGAAGGGCAATGTTACTCGCATGTACTTTCTTTTGTTTATAAATCAAGTTGATGCTTGCAGCATTATTTTGGTTTTTCTTTAGATTACCAGATTATCAATAATATAAAAGACATGCGAAAGTTGAATATATAGTATTTACACCGCATATATATGGTTCGTGGACGGGATATATGTGGTTCTTGGACGGGATATAGATGGT
>NZ_DBDF01000073.1 GCF_002293435.1 Bacteroides sp. UBA939
GCCCCCTTTTCCTTTTTCTCTTTGTTTGTTCCGTCCGGCTTCGGTCAGTTAGGCGGGCGAGCAATGAGCAGGAACAGTGGGCGCGTTTTTTTCTTTTTCCCTTTCGGCGAAGCCGAAAAAAGCCCCCCTCTTTGCCGCTTCGCGGCTTTTTTTCTCTCTTTCTTTTCGTGTTGGTGCGTTTTCTGTATTTGGTGGGTGCTGATGTCGGCACACTTTACCGTTATTGTATTGGGCTGTTCGGCGGGTGGTGCTGACCGTTTGACTGTGCGGATGCGAACGGTCGCATCCTTAGCAGGGAAAGCGGTATCTCTTTACCGGGAAAGTAGCACCGCTTAATCAATTAATACGCTTTACTTTTCCGGTAAAGAGATACCGCTTTCCCTGCGGACAAGTTGAGCGAATCTCCGAACCGAAAACTTTCAATTGACTAACGCAGACCGGCGATTCTAAACTCCCAACGAAAACGACAACGATAATGCGAACGAACGGCGAACCCAATCCGCCGATGTGCGACGACAGAGTTTCAACGGCGGCGCAACAATTGGGCAACCAATGGCGAAGCCGGAAACGCAAAGCCCAGAAAAACAAAAGCCCCAAAGAAAACTTTAATTCCTTCGGGACTTGCTGTATTTGTAAATTCAGCCGTTTAGCAGACTTCCACTTTTGGCGCATCCTGTCCGGGCGAGACGCCCTGCGGTTACTTACAACGTTGGCAAAGCCTAACGCCGAACGGTGCGATTTTTCATTGTTGGCACGCTACTTGCAACAAGGACATCCACCTCAAAAATCCGCTGACCCAATTAATCTAATAATTATCTCATTTGCAATACTATAAACACAAAAGCGACAAATGGTACACTGCCCTACCATTTGGTACACTACCCTACATTGAGATTAAATACAAAAAAACTTTCTTTTGTTCTTCATCAATAATGAAAAACCCCTGTCTTAATTCTTTATTTATAAATAACGAAGGATCAAAAGCCTTGACTGTTGGGACTAATATATCTTTCTGTTTTTCATGAGGGATAAACAAAACTTTAATTTCATTTGGTATCCAGTTTCTTATCAGTGTATTTTTAATACCAACCTGATAATCTAAGATTGTTTCTGACTGTAACTTATTTAAAATAGTACTATCTGGGATAGATAGTACTGTAAGTAAAATTATATCTGATGGACCTAACTCTCCTGTACCAGTCCTGATAGTTTGCCACTTTACGTCTGTTATTTTTTCTGGAACAGTTATTAAAGAATTTAATTTTTCAATATTAGTATTGGGGCTATCATCCATTACTTTATTGCTCTGCATAAATTGAACTGCGTTAACTCTATTATTTCCATTATTTCCACAAGATAAAAAAGAAAAAAATGCAGCAACTAAAAATAATTTATTCATAATTATTTAAACCAAGTTTTTGTTGTTGAATATGTACCATAATGCATATATTGCTTAGCAAAACCAACGACTTCAAATCGTCCATTTACATCATCAGGAATGCCCGTCGCAATATCTGCTTGTCCCGGATTAAAATTATATCTATCTTCTGCATGAATAGTGAGCTTCAATGTGTATTTTATTCTTCCTGATATTTCTTGTGCAGTAACTACTCCTGTCATATAAAATGGAAAGGCTCCTACCGCTTTTTGCCAATTTTCTGTTTCTGGATAAGGATAATCAACGCTCCCTCCACCTACATAAAACGGAACACTCATTGAAATATCTCTTTGTCCTGCATAGGGTAAAAGTTTTTCAGCAGCCGTTTTTGCTGCTCCAATAGAGTTGTCTCTCATTGCTTTTCCACTGGCATCTTCATCAAAAAACTTCTGTAAGCTAAAATTTTTATCTGTACCCGTTGCATCCAAATAGTGTAAATAAGCTGAAACTCCATCCTCTAAGTCTGTCACAACTCCTGCGGCTTTTGCTTTTGCATACCAATAAGCATAATTAGCCCTATCTTTTATGGTTGGCGATTGTTTCGGAAAACCAGCAAAACCATTATCATGAGTTATGGAAGGATTTCCTGTGCCTGCCTTAAAGCTTCCTGACACTGTTGGAGAAACATTTATTACTTGTCCTGTAGATAGTTTCTTTGGATCAATACCTGAATTATATCCAGCAAGGCTTCCTGATTTCATTTCCCATTTATTTTCTAGACTCTCGAAAGTATCACCTTCTTGGATAGTATAAGTTCCGTCCTTACAATCAGGACAATCTCCATTAGGATCGTTGTACAATATAGGATTGTTTCGGTTTATTGCGTAAGGAGATTCAGAAGCAACTATAACGGGGTCTCTATTCCAACGCATAACAGCTCTTGGATCATATTCCCAAAATGGTGCGGTATAGTGGTTTTCCGCAATCTCATTGACCTTTTCCTGCGCGTTGAATCCAAAACGATAATCCTCCGGTTTCGTAAACCTTCCCGGCATCATCATTCCAAACGGATAATAATCACTTGTGGATACAACATCCGGCATATTGTCATTGAGTTTCTTATCACTTACTACTGCTAATACGTTACCTAAATGATTCGTCAATTCGTAGTTTTTCTGCCCCAGTATCCTTTCAGAATAATCCAAGTCAAATTCTTTCTCGACATCATTTTCTATCAATAGCTCATTAACCTGCCTCATACCAAGCCGCGAACTGCCATACAAGTGCTGTTCAGTCAGTGCCAAATCAACCTTGTCATCCCCATATTTCTTTTCATTGTACGTAGCCATCACATTTCCCTGTGCGTCCCTGACATAGTAAGTAGTTACTTCTTTTACGCTTTCTATTGCATTTGGATAAATCTCCGTCTTACTCACCCGGTTCCCAAAAGCATCATACCTGAATAACAAATCAGAGAGCGAACTGTTCGGTGTACGTATGATTTCTGTTACTTTCCCGCTCACATTCCACTTGATTTCAGCAATCTTCTCCTTTTCATCCTTTATCAGGTTCCCGATTTTATCATATTCGTAATTCTGCATCTGCGGGTCATTCTGCGCATACGCGCCCTGGTCGTCAATATCCGTAGAATAGGCTCCGGCATTTACCGCATCCCTTACGTGCAGCAACCGGTTGTTCAGGATGTACTCTTTGCCGTTCCGGGCATATTGGGCATAGCGGTAGGTGAGCTCATCCATTTTGCCGTTGTCGCCGTAGCGGGTCAGGGTCTGGATATTCCCGTTGGCATCGTAGGCATATTCCGTATCATACTTACCATCGGCCCTTGACAGGTTATCGCCCTCGTACGTTTGACTGGCCACAAGCCGGTTCAGTTGGTCGTACTTATAGGTTTTACCCTGCAAGTCCAGCCCGTTAACAGCCGTTACCATCTTGGCGATATTCCCGTTATACAGGCCGGCTCCCGCAGTGGGAACTGTGGCATTGTTGCCTATCGCTGCAAATCCGCTGTTATTCACCTTATCAAGGAACGTTGTGGCGCTGTTAATGGATTTATAATCAGTCCGGTTGTAGTGCAGGCTGTAGGCAAAGGCGTCTTTGGAGAATTGGCTATTGCCTGTTCCATCCCCGCCCATATCGTTAAAGCCGTTTACCGCCTTTATCCAGCCCTGAAGCGTGTAGGCATAGTCCATCCCCTGCACCTGCAAGTCGCCAAGCTCTACGCGCGCAAGCGGGCCGTGACGGTAGTACTTGTAGCTTGCGTCTCTGTCCCAAATCAATCCGTCCAGGCTCGTGCTTACGCTTTGAATGCGGTTGTCGGCATCATACTCATAACGGTGGTGGAACTGGTCTGGCTGTCCCGGTTGGTAGCTGACCTTATTCACGTTCCCGCTGATTAAGTCGTATTCGTA
>NZ_DBDF01000165.1 GCF_002293435.1 Bacteroides sp. UBA939
GGAACGTAAAACTGGACACCCTACTTAGCTATACAACATTCGGTTATGGCGAGGTGGCATTTGATAAGAATGAGCTTACTGCCGGTCAATCTCTGAAACTGATTGTTTTCGTCACAAATACAGGCAAACGTGACGGAGAAGAAGTGGTGCAGGTTTATCTCAAAAAGCAAGGGGATGCGGAAGGACCTGTCAAAACTCTGCGTGCCTTTAAGCGCGTATTCATTCCGGTGGGGAAAACTCTTCAAGTGGAGTTTGACCTGAAGGATAAGGAACTGGAATGGTGGGATGAACAATCCAATACGGTGAGAGTATGTGCGGGCGATTATGATATCATGGTAGGTGGAAGTTCCAAAGACGAGGATTTGCAACAGGCTTCGGTCACCATACAGTGATAATATAAATCAGTAGTTAAAACAATCAGTAGTATCTCTATTTTCCTCCTCCCGGGAGGAGGAGAATAGGGATACTACTGTTAATCAATACTGAGATATTACTGTTAATCAGTAATACCAGTAACTTGCGAAACTGAAATACTTTATATTAATATCCGAAGATATCTTTCTGTGTCAACTCTGTAACCGGCCCGACTTTCTTCAGAGCTTCCATGTCCAAATCTCTCTTATCACCGAGGATGCAGTACGTATAAGAACGTCCTTTTATCCACTTCTTCTGAAAGTCAATCACATCTTGCAACGTCATGCTCTGTACGTCGTTGTACAGTTTAATACGGCTGTCGACGTTCTGTCCCAAATCCTGCGCGTTGATAAAATCCCAAATAACACCCATCTTGATGGTACGGTCGGTACGCAGACGGGCAATGATACCTTCTTTAGTCAGCTTAAAGGCTGCTTCGGATTCCGGCATGTTGTTGATGATGTCGTTAAACGTATTGATGGCGTCCAGCATCTTATCATTTTGGGTAGCAATTTGAGTACGCAGAGTATAAGGCTCCGTCAGATAATCCGGTTGTCGTATGGTTGCCCAGGCAGAGTAGGCCAGTCCGCGACTTTCACGCATTTCCTGGAATACGATAGAGTTCATTCCGCCGCCAAAATACTCGTTATACAGTTGGCGTCCCGATTCGATGGCAGGGTCAAACATTTCTCCGTTATTGGAGAACTGCGCCATGTATATCTGCTTGGCTTCGTAAGGAGCGATGAAAACCTTTGTTTCAGGGGTGAGCACTACGTTGAATTCATCTCCTGCGGGAATCTCTTTTAAGGCTTCCGGTGTCTGATGCTCTTTGTTGATGATGGCAAGCAAATCGTCCTGGTTGCTGGGGCCGTAATAAAGGATACGGTGCTTGAAACCGTTCAATTGCTTGATGCGGTCTATCAGTTCCTGCGGGTTCATGGCGGTAAGTTCCGCTTCGGTCAGCAGGTTGGTAGCCGGAGACTTCGGCCCATGAGCAGCATAACTCATCAGGCGTGAGAAATTCTGCATCTGGTTCAGTTTGGCATCCTGGCGGCTCTTCAGGATATCTTTTGCCATATTGGTATATGCATCTTTATTGACCTGAGCGCTAGCCAACAGTTTTTCGAAGAGAGCCATAGCGGCAGGCATATTCTCATTGAGGCCCGAAAGCGTCACATACGTACGTTTACTGCCCGGGGATACATAGAATGAACAGGCAAGGCGGTAGAATTCGCTTTTCACTTCTTCCGGAGTCATGTCGGCAGTGCCGAGGTATTCAAGATATTGGGCGGCGGTACCGAGCGCCTTGTCGTTGTTGTTACCCATGTCGAAGAGGTATATCAACTGGAAGATATCGTTCGTAGTGTTCTGCTTGTAGAGCACGGGGATGTCCGCTTTTGCTTTCAGTTGGGTAAGGTCTTTGGCGAAATCAAGGAATACCGGTTCGATAGGTTGCACTGCATCAGCCTGTATTTCTTTCAGGAAAGCGCTGGCAGTGTCGCGGTTCATCACGATGGGAGTGATTGCGGGCTTCGACATTTTTATTTCGTTCGGGTCTTTGCCTTGCTTCTTGTAGACAACGGCGTAGTTGTTGTCTTTCAGATATTTGTTGGCGAAGGCTACGATGTCGTCTTTGGTCAGCTTGGACATGCGGTCGAGCACAGTCACTTCGTCCGCCCAGTTGCTGCCGTTGATGAACGATTGAACAAACCAGTCGGCGCGTGCATCGTTACTTTCAAGTTGTTGCAATTGGTACAGCTTGAAGTTGTTGATGTTGGCTTCCAGCATCTTTTCGTCGAAATCTCCTTCGCGGAGTTTCTTCAGTTCGCCCAGCATGAGGTCTTTTACTTCGTCCAGAGTCTGTCCTTGTTTAGGGCGTCCCTGCATCAACAGGGCGCTGTAGTCGCTCATCGGTATGGGATAGCAGTAGGAGCTTAAAGTCTTTTGCTGTTGGGTGAGGTCAAGGTCGAATAAGCCGGCTTGTCCGTTATAAAGTATCTGGGAAACCACCTGTAATGTTTCCACATCCTTACTTGCAGCTCCCGGGAAACGCCATGCCAAGGCAACACTTTCCGCATCCGGGCCGAGAACATCACGAACTACGGGCGTGGTTATATCGGTTTCTTTCGGTAAGTCCAACTTCGGAAGGTCGGGATTCGGTTCCAGGACGCCGAAATACTTATCAATAGTAGCAATCATCTGGTCGGGGTCAAAGTCACCGGACAAGCAGATGGCTATGTTGTTGGGCACATACCATTCTTTATAGTATTCTTTGATATTCGTGATAGAAGGGTTTTTCAGATGTTCCTGCGTGCCGAGCACGGTTTGTGTGCCGTAAGGATGGTGCGGGAAGAGTGAAGAAAGCACTGCTTCGTACACTTTGCGGGGGTCACGCGTCAGAGACATGTTCTTTTCTTCGTAAACCGTTTCCAATTCCGTATGGAAACCGCGGATGATACAATCCTTAAAGCGTTCCGCCTGGATTTTCGCCCAGTTATCAATCTGGTTGCTGGGAATATCCTCGGTGTAGCAGGTCACGTCGAAACTGGTATAAGCGTTCGTCCCGTTGGCGCCGATGGCTGCCATCAGTTTGTCGTACTCATTGGGAATGGCATACTTGGACGCTTCGTACGAAATGCTGTCTATTTCTGCATAGATGGCTTTACGGGCAATGCTGTCGGTTGTTTTGCGATAGATCTCAAACTGTTCTTCGATTTGGTCGAGCAAAGGCTTTTCCGTTTCATAGTTCTGTGTGCCGAAGTGTGAGGTACCCTTAAACATCAGATGTTCAAAGTAGTGAGCCAGTCCGGTTGTCTCAGCAGGGTCGTTCTTCCCGCCCACGCGTACGGCAATGTATGTTTGTATGCGCGGAGTTTCCTTATTCACGGTCATGTAGACTTTCAGACCATTGTCGAGAGTGTAGATTCGCGCCTTTAGCGGGTCGTTAGGCACTGTTTCATAGTTATACTTCGATGTACAACTTCCCAAACTTATCGCTACTAATAGAATAAACGATAAACCAAATTGTCGAAATAGTTTGTTCATATATTGAGTAATTAAAATGATAGCTACAAAAATATGCGTTTTTTTCATACCTTTGCCCTCCAAATGAAAGATTTTTCATTATTAAGCCTGCATTATTCATACTTTAGGAGTTAGGGGAGTTAAAGAAGTTATCAGCCAACAAGTTGGCTTAGGAGTTAAAGCCGATACTCCATGAGTCATATAGCAATACTATCGGCTTTAACTCCTTAAAGCCTGACAAAGTGATAACTTCTCTAACTCTTACAATATGAATAATGCGGGTAAGAATGATTTCAATCGTATAATTGTAATATATAACTTATGATTACCGTAGAACAACTGAAAAATGTTAAGGAGCGTACCGAAGCGCTTTGCCGTTATTTGGATATTGAAGGAAAGAAAATGCAGGTCGAGGAAGAACAATTACGTACTCAGGCTCCGGGTTTCTGGGACGACCAGAAAGCTGCCGAGGCGCAGATGAAGAAAGTGAAAGGTTTGCAACAATGGATTACCGGCTACAATGAAGTAAAAACGTTGGCGGACGAACTGGAGCTTGCCTTTGACTTTTATAAGGACGAACTTGTGACAGAGGCGGAAGTAGACGATGCTTATGCAAAAGCCTTTTCGGCGGTTGAGGAACTTGAACTGAAGAATATGCTTCGCGATGAAGCTGACCAGATGGATTGTGTTCTGAAAATAAACTCCGGCGCAGGCGGCACCGAGAGTCAGGACTGGGCAAACATGCTGATGCGTATGTATTTGCACTATGCTGAAACCAATGGTTATAAAGCCGTTATCTCTAACTTGCAGGAAGGCGATGAGGCGGGAATCAAAACATGTACTATCGAAATCTCAGGTGATTATGCCTACGGATACCTGAAAGGGGAGAATGGTGTTCATCGTCTGGTGCGTGTCTCTCCTTACAATGCGCAGGGCAAGCGTATGACATCTTTTGCTTCGGTGTTCGTAACTCCGTTGGTAGACGATACGATTGAGGTAAGCATCAATGTCGCCAATATCTCCTGGGATACTTTTCGTTCCAGTGGCGCCGGTGGTCAGAATGTAAATAAGGTAGAGTCCGGTGTACGTCTGCGCTATCAGTTCAAAGACCCTTATACGGGTGAGGAAGAAGAAATCCTGATTGAGAATACCGAAACCCGCGACCAACCCAAGAACCGTGAGAATGCCATGCGCCAGTTGCGCTCCATCTTATATGATAAAGAACTTCAGCACCGCATGGCAGAACAGGCTAAAGTGGAAGCAGGGAAGAAAAAGATAGAATGGGGTTCGCAGATACGAAGCTACGTGTTCGATGACCGCCGTGTGAAAGACCATCGTACCAACTACCAAACCAGCGATGTGGGCGGAGTAATGGACGGCAAGATTGATGGTTTTATTAAAGCATATCTGATGGAGTTTGCGGGGCAGGGGGAATGAAGCCCCGGTATACTACAATAAAGGAGTCATATACAATGGCAGATACATTATACTGTCTTCTACTTTCATATCTTTATCGTGAAGCACATAAGGTGTAGAGAGTTGGTTGCCATATTTGGCGATACACTTTTTAAGCGAAGTGAGGGTATATTGGCTGCCCGACTTCACTTCTATCGGCGAAATATTGTGTCTGCTGGTGATGACAGGCTTTGCAATGAGAAAATCTATCTCCATTCGGTCTTCTGCAGAGGTGTTCGAGCCTTTACTATAAAAGTAAAGTTTATGTCCGGAAGCACGAAGCATTTGCGCCACTATATTTTCTACTAACATACCGGCATTCACTTCTAATTTATCGAACATCAACTTCTGGTAAAGCTCTTCGCTCACAATGCCTCGCTCGTCAAATGCATGGCTTATGAGTAGGCCCGTATCGCCCATATAGCATTTTAGCGTAGTGCGCTCCTCGTTAAGTTTCAGCCCGATACTTGGTTCCGTAGAGTTGTAGCAGCAATTAATAATTTTTGCATCGCTCAACCAGAAAAAGGCTTGTGAATAGTCCCGCATACGCGCATCGCCCTGCAACGCCGTGAGACGGAACTTTTTTTCATGTTTCTGCAATTGTCCCGGAATTTCTTCAAAGATGGCGCTAACCTTGGTTTCTTTCTGAAATAAAGTTCCAGATTTAAGAAAAGTGTATTGAGGTCATCTAAGTAGAGATTGAAGAACTCCATTACTTGAGGATTCACCTTACTAAAATCAACAAGAATATATGAGTCATACTCATTACGGGCAAACTCCTCAACGATATAACTCTTTCCTATGCGTCTTGCACCTTCTATCAAAAGAGCTACATCACCTTTTCGCTCTTTCTTCCATTCCAATAGGTTCTGATAAATTTTTCGCCTCATGATTGCTTTCTTTTCACGTTTTTGAGATTCTTAAAGCATGTATATTTCACGTTTTCGAGATTCTGGCATTCTAAACAGTTGTTTTTCCTGCTCTATCGGACTACAAACCCCAAATCTGTAGTATGAATAATGCAGGCAAAATACCAACCGGAACAAAAGAAAGTACATCTTTCATTTGGAAACTTCCCGGATTTCCTTTTACTTTGTTACCGGTTGAACTTTAAATACAAGAAATACGTTATGGGAAAAGGTAAGAAAAAAGTTTTACGCGCTCAGAGAGAGGAACAACAAGCGAAAAGAGTGTTACTGATTATTGGTGTTGCCGCATTGATTTTGGCACTTGTTATGCTGATAGGCTATTCTTTCTTGGGAAAATAACAGATAAATGTCGCAAGAGATAGAACGGAAATTCCTCGTAACGGGGGAGTATAAGTCGAAAGCGTATCTACAAAGCCGCATAGTGCAGGGATATATCAGTAGCGCCAGAGGGCGGACTGTGCGGGTGCGTATCCGCGACGGGAAAGGTTACCTTACGATAAAAGGAGCTTCCAACGCGTCGGGCATCAGCCGCTATGAGTGGGAAAAAGAACTTCCGCTTGCTGAAGCGGAAGAACTGATGAAACTCTGTGAGCCGGGCGTTATAGATAAAACCCGTTACTTGGTGCACAGCGGACGGCACACGTTTGAAGTGGATGAGTTCTACGGCGAAAACGAAGGGCTGGTGATTGCCGAAGTAGAACTGGGTTCGGAAGATGAAGCTTTCGAGAAGCCCAACTTTATCGGACAGGAAGTGACGGGTGATATCCGGTATTATAATTCTCAATTAATGAAGCATCCATATACCACTTGGTGAAACAGTAATGGAAAAACTTTATGAATATCTGCCAAGAGAGCTGGTCACCTTTGTATTGGTGACCTTGTTCTCTTTATTAATAGGACTTTCACAACGGAAAATCAGTTTGAAGCGTGAGGGTGAAAAAACGCTGTTCGGTACGGACAGGACATTCACTTTCATAGGTATTCTGGGATATCTGCTTTATATTCTCGACCCGGTGGAATATCGCCTGTTTATGGGTGGTGGCGCTATCCTCGGATTGCTGCTTGGACTGAACTACTACGTCAAGCAATCTCAGTTTCATATCTTCGGGGTGACTACCATTATTATTGCACTCATCACTTATTGCATTGCCCCGATTGTAGAAACACAACCCTCCTGGTTTTATGTGATGGTGGTGGTTACGGTTTTGCTTTTCACAGAACTGAAGCATACCTTTACGGAACTGGCGCAGCGCATGAAGAATGATGAGATGATTACCCTTGCCAAGTTCCTGGCTATCAGCGGTATTATTCTTCCGATGCTGCCGAACGAAAACCTCATACCCGGTATTAATCTGACACCCTATTCCATCTGGCTGGCTACGGTGGTGGTATCCGGTATTTCGTACCTTTCTTATCTGCTGAGGCGGTATGTATTCCACGAGTCCGGTATCCTGGTGTCCGGCATTGTGGGTGGGTTGTATAGCAGTACGGCTACTATTTCCGTGCTGGCGCGTAAGAGTCGCAAGGCGCCTGCGCAGGAAGCGCCTGAGTATGCGGCGGCGATGTTGCTGGCTGTCAGTATGATGTTTCTCCGTTTCCTTATATTGATAGGTATATTCAGCAGTGCGATTCTTGCTGCGATTTATCCTTATCTGCTTATTATGTCTGTGGTTACGGCGGGGGTGGCATGGTATCTGCACAGAAGGCGCAAACCGGTGCCGGCATCCGAAGAGGAGACAGAGGAAGAAGACGGCAGTAACCCGTTGGAATTTAAAGTGGCGCTGATTTTTGCCGTTCTGTTTGTGGTATTTACGATTGTGACGCATTACACGCTGGTTTATACCGGTACGGGCGGTTTGAACGTTTTGTCTTTTATTGCGGGGCTGAGTGATATTACTCCGTTTATTCTGAACCTGTTGCAAGATTCGGGCGTTGCCGTGCTGGTGGTGACGGCTTGCTGTATGCAGGCTATTGTGAGTAATATAACAGTGAATATGTGCTATGCGCTGTTCTTTGCGGGTGGTCGGAGTCCGTTGCGGCGGTGGGTGCTTCGCGGGTTTGGCTGTGTGATTGCGGTTAACGTTTGCTTGCTGTTATTCTTTTATTTGGTGTGAGTTTATAGTGTTCGTCAGTTTGTATTATAAATGAGAATTTAGTGGTAAAAATGGGTACGCGGACGACGCGGAATAAGCGGATGACGCGGATTTTTAAATGNNAAAAAGAGATCCGCGTCATCCGCGTCTAAAAAATGATAGTATAAACTAATTATGAACAGCTACTTAGGCAATCATAACAGATAATAACAGAGTTTCCCTTTTCTCTTTGTGTTTTTTAACTCCGAAAACCTCGTAAGCTAAAAGAAAACTGCCTAATTTTGCCGCTCCTGTGTAACTTTTGAGGATAAACTGCGTCTAATACGAAAACATTGACTTAATATTCATCAAACAAACTAAAAAACAGAAATGAAAATTAAATGCCCCTTGTTGCTCATAATGTTGGTGATATCCTCATTGGTAGCAGCACAGAATGCGACAACTTCGTTCCAAATCAAAGGAGTCTTGCTTGACTCGTTGACTCAGGATGGAGAACCGTATGCTACTATTAAGATAGTAAAGAAAGAAGCGCCAGCCCGAGCGTTGAAGATGCTGGTAACAGACATGAAAGGTAAGTTCCAGGAGAAAATTCCGGGAACGGGTAATTTTGTGATGACCATTACTTCTGTCGGTAGAAACGCTATCGTGAAAGAGTTCTCCGTGAAAGCGGGCGAACAATTGGTGGACTTCGGTACACTGTACATTATGGACGCTTCCAATGAACTGGGACAGGTGGAAGTAATAGCTCAGAAACCTTTGGTAAAGGTGGATGTAGACAAGATAGAGTATAACATTGAAGACGACCCCGATTCAAAAACCAATAACGTAATAGAGATGTTGCGCAAAGTGCCTCTCGTAACGGTGGATGGCGAAGACAATATCCAGGTAAACGGTAGCAGCAGCTTCAAGATACACGTCAACGGCAAGCCCAACAATATGATGAGCAACAACCCCAAGGATGTGTTGAAAAGTATGCCTGCCAATACTATTAAATACATTGAAGTTATCACCTCGCCGGGAGCAAAGTATGATGCCGAAGGAGTTGGAGGTATCCTCAATATTGTAACCGTTGGTAGCGGATTCGAAGGATATACGGCTACTTTCAGCGGTCGTGCCAGTAATACGGGAGTGGGCGGTAGTGCCTACGCCACCATCAAACAAGGCAAGCTGACACTGACCGGCAATTACAATTACAATTATAGTACCCAGCCCACCGTTTATTCGGATAGCTATCGGGAAGATTATAACTCTACCGACCAGAAGTACCTGGAGTCTTCTACCGAATCGGATTATAACGGACAATTTCAAAATGGCAACTTGGAGGCCAGTTACGAAATAGATACTTTGCAACTCATTACCATGTCCGTAGGTATGTATGGCGGTGGAAACGACAATGAATCGGAAAGTAAAACCGATATGTGGGATGCAACTTACGACACAAGGGCGTATGGCTATCGGTCTCTGATGGAAGGTAGCGGTTCGTGGTATTCCATCCGCGGTAACGTCGATTACCAACGTACCTCAAAGAAGAACAAGAATCGTATGCTGACCTTGTCGTACAAAATCAACACCCAGCCGCAGGAAAGCGATAGCCGTAATCGCTATCTGGATCGCTATCAGGTGCCCAGCGTTTTCCAACTTTATAATTCTCACATCTTCAGTAAGACTAATACTACAGAGCATACTTTCCAGGTGGACTATACGACACCTATTGGTAAACTACATACCATAGAGGCAGGTATGAAGTACATCATCCGCAACAACGTGAGCGAGAATCGTTTTGAGGAAGACAGAAGTAGTGAGGGTAATGGCGACTATGTTTACAACGAAGACCGAAGCAGCAACTACGAACATTTGAATGATATCCTCGCCGCTTACCTGGGCTATACGTTGCGTTACAAGGATTTCACTTTCAAGCCCGGTTTGCGCTTTGAATATACGGCGCAGGATGTACGCTATATCGTCGGTGCGGGCGAAGATTTCAAGGTGGATTATAGTGATTTGGTACCTTCCGTATCTATGGGTATCAAGCTGGGACCTACGCAGACGTTGCGCGGAGGATATGACATGCGCATCTATCGCCCCGGTATTCGGTCTTTGAATCCTTACTTTGATGATAGCAATCCTATGTTCATCCGTCAGGGTAATTCGGAACTGAAGAGCGAGAAGAGTCATGCGTTTAATCTGAATTACAGTAGCTTCACGTCCAAACTTAGCATCAATGTATCGTTGCGCCACTCATTCAATAATAATGGACTTGAGAACGTAAGCCGTTTGATAGGTGAAGGCGGAGAAGAGTTTGACGATGGAGCGCATACTGCTCCCGAAGGCGCCCTTTACAGTACGTATGAGAATATAGGTAAGAACCGCCGCACGGATATGAGTTTGTATCTTGATTGGCGTATATTACCTCAGACACGTCTTTTCATGAATGGTCGTGGTGGTTATTCGGATATTAAGAGTCCGGCGCAGAATTTGCACAATTACGGTTGGCAGGGTTCTATGTTTGGCGGTATTCAGCATACTTTCCCGTGGAAGTTGCGTGCCAGTCTGAATGCCGGCGGAAGTACGCCTTACATCTCTTTGCAGGGAAAAGGCAGCGGCTATTCTTTCTATAGTTTGAGTGTGAATCGCTCGTTCCTCAAAGACCGGTTGACGGTAAGCGTTTATGGGACGAACCTCTTCTCGAAGTATCTGAACTTCAACAATACAACTTTCGGTGAAAATTTCTATTCTACCAGCAAGACCCGCTATTCCAACCGTTCGTTCGGTATGAGTATCAGCTATCGCATCGGTGAATTGAGAGCCAGCGTGAAGAAAGCTGCCCGCTCTATCAGTAACGACGATGTGAAAGATGGTGGTGGTAGCCAAGGTGGTGGCACTACCGGTGGCGGCGGAGAATAAAACGGCTTGCCAACAATGAAAAAAGAGAGAACTTCTATCAAGTTCTCTCTTTTTTTCCGACCTCCTTGGAGCAGGTGAATATGCGAATCAACCGCTGATTCGCATGAATGTATTATTAAGGGAAAGACGGTTCATTGCTGCCCCACCACTTGCACCAGCGTTCATAATCTACTTTCTCGTAAAGCGGCGCGATGGTGACTTCCGTATTCGCATCTTTCTTTCCAAGCAGGAATTTATCTACAAACGCTTCTACTTCAGGATATTGGTTGGCAGGTAGTTGGCAATGACCATGTTCGGCTACGATGGAGAAACCCATTCGGTCGGCAATGCCGAAGGTTTCCCATACCTTGCGGGCTGCACGACAGGATACGTAACCCGATTCGTCCGCCAGCCATACATAGTCCGGATTTCCGAGCACCAGTAGTGCACGTGGCGCTATCATGGCACAGAGTTCGTGATGGTCGTACGGCAGTTTCGCTACATTCTCTTCCTTATACTGGAACATACTTTCCATAAACCAGGCATGGCTGGTTCTGCCCAAGGTTTCTACTTCGCCCAAGGTTTCGGATACACGCCAGGCAGCAGCACCGCCGCCACCCGGTTCCTGGGAGATGGTGAGTGCAATGCGCTCATCGAATGCTCCGGCAAAGAGAGCCATCTTTCCGGCAAAGGAGCAGCCGGATATGGCAAGATGTTTGAGGTCAATCTTACTCTTTTTCCCTACAATTTCCAGTCCGTCGATGATGCGGCTTACTCCCCATGACCAGGCGCAATAAGCACCCATGTCAGTGCGGTCGGGGTATAGTTTGTTGATGGGTTCGTTGCCGCGCTTCTGCGTGTGCGACATGACCTGCGTGAAATTGAATGCTATTTGCGCAATATTGCGACTGGTGAAGATTTCGGCAGGCAGACTGCCTGTACCTCTGCCTATTCCGATGATGGCGGGGAAAGGGCCCTTACCTTCCGGATAAGTGATCTTTGCTTTAAGAGTGAGTGTCTGTCCGTTCACTGTTACATTTACCCGGAGAGTGTCGTCCACTATATCGGCGGTAATATCTTTCTTTGGCACTACGGGCTTTTCACCTATTTCATAATGTTCTATTTCACGGGCTATCTCGGCACGGCGCCGGCTCCAGTCCTTGAAGTTGGTTGAACGGCCGCTTCTGTCTGCCCATTGGAAAGGGTCGGTCAGCGGTTTGACTACCGGCAGCTCGTTGATACCCGATAGCACTGGCGGCGGATTGTTGACTCCTGTGTTTTCGACGTCATACACCAACGGAATATTCTGCGCGAATGCAGAAACGCCCATCATCATACTCAATAAAACAATCTGTGCGAATAAACGTATCTTCCTGTTTCTCATGTTTTCCTGTTTTTTAAAGAACTACATCTGTTTTTAGAGAATTACATCCACCGGCAAAGATAAACGATGTTTTTCTTAATCTGCAGGAAAGATGTTACAAAGACTTTTCTGAACGTTACATTTTTTAAGGGATTCTTCATACAAACCCTCTATCCTGCTTTCAGCATATTGCAAATGGCTTAGTAATGATTTAAAAATAACTTGGTACAGATTAAGACGGCACTGATGAGATGCAGCCCCTTTCCTTCATCAAAAACTATCCCTACTTATTTTTTTTACGCTTACTTAATTGAATTATTTTTCGGCAAAATGTTTGTTTTTGATAGATTTGCTATATCTTTACCCACATTCGAGATAGTATTTCCCAAGATTAAAAGTGAAGAATTAAATGAATTGCGACAAAATGAAAACCCTGAAACTGTCTTTAGTGATTATAGGATTCTTTTTTATTGGATCCCTTTCTGTGACAGCCGCCAACAAATCGAACCGTGTGCGCCAACTAATTGAACGAGAAGAATGGGGAGGCGCATACAGAGAAATGCAGTACACCTACGATACCCTTGGCAATGTTCGGATGCGGATATTCCGTACACGCAAGAACATGAGTGAACATCCTGTACGCGTAGGCGACACTGTTTTTTACGATGCAGAGGGGCGCCAACTGTCTAAAGTAAAACCGTCAGCCGCCTATCCATATCATTTCAAAGTGTTTATAGATAGAATTGGGAAAAGTACCCATATAAATGAGACGGCAAGATTGATACAATCTTCAAATATCGCCGTAATCAAAAAAGACGATAGAGATAACTGGATTGAAGCAAAAGCATACAATCCAAGAGATAAAGAACAGAAATATAGCAGTACCCTTGTATGGCGTTTTTTCGAATATTGGGGCGATAACCCTGATACCGACAAAGCCATCATTGAAAAGGTTGCAGAAATGAATGTCGGTATCGACAAAAAGATAGAAACCGGGAATGCCCTGAGCAAACTGATCCATGCAATCGAAAGCGTGACAATTCTCAATATAATCATTATGTACATGCTCGTTCCATTTATCATTGTCACTTTATGCTATGGTATATGGCTCTATATATTCGCTCATATCCGCGTGATACCCAATTGGGTACTAACCTTAGGCTCGCTTTTCGGCGGTATTCCAAGTATCCAGATAACGATTGAGATTATAGAGTCGTACGGAGCCTACGATTCTTTCTTGGGTATTGTGGCAATATGGATCATTACTTTGGGTATGGGCTTGGGCATGTATTATGGAGTTGTACACCAACGTTGTCCCAGATGTCACCAGATGAGATCATCTGTATTCGAAAGACTTATAACCAAACGTCGCGTCGAAGAGCGTCGCAGAGATACCAACGAATTACTAAGCGCCAGCACCTCTACAGATGTAGACGAACGGCACATCTGTCATAACTGCGGTTACGACTGGTGGACTAATGAACTCTAAGGATGAGGGGAATTGAAGCAGTCAAATTCATCCCGTGAGACTAACTTTTTCGTCTCACGGGATGATTTTTTATAGTCTGTTGATCTTATCTAATAATTGCTCTGCCCAACTTATTTCTTCGCTTGTCCATGCTTTCTCTTCTTCCCGTATTCCTTGTTCCTGATATTGGGAAAGCAACTCCAGATATTGTTTTAAAGTGCTGGTGGCTTTCTCTTGTTTGTTCATGCGCATTGACAGCAGAATATCCTGTTTATATATGTCAAGATTAGGACTTTCTCCTGCCAACTCTTTGGCCTTCCCGAGCAAAGCGATACATTCTTCGTTTACTTCTTCTGTGTTGTAAAGCGCCATTTGGGACTTCACTAAAACAATATAGTCATGATCAGTAGCCAGATTGTTGTCGATATTCTTTTGTATTAACCTCGCAGCTTCCTTATATCGTTGGTCTGTCACATTCATGGTGGCATTGAAAGTTATGATATCTGATGTAACTTTAAGATAAGGACGACTACTTTGGTATTCTACTTTACCGGCTTTCTCTATTCGTTTTCTCAGTTTGTCAATGCTACCGTAACGAAGCAACTTATCATCGCGTTGCTGTATATTGTAGTAATCGGTGATTTTTGAAAGTGCGGAAGCTAATCCATCGGGGTTGATACCTTTAAACTTTAGTAGTTCACGTGCAATCTGGTCGGCTGAATGTTCCTGCTCGTTCTTGTAGTTCATACCCAGCCGATTCACTACATTTGCTGTACATGTTTTTCAGTTATGCAGCAATGGTAAAGGGGAAACGAGAGGCATCAAGATGTCATCTCTGGACGCTTACTGAATTTATTGATTTATTCCGGTTAATTCTTCCAAAGTATATGTATAGTCCTGTTTTGTTAGCTTGTAGTATAGCGCACAAAAATTATTATAAACATCTTTGGCTGTTTCTACTTTTTCATATTTCCATAGAATAGAGCACTTGATGTAGAGTGCGTCTTCATTTATACAATCGTGCAGAAAGAGAGTATCGGCTATTTTTAATTTTAGTTCATCATTGAATTCATCTTGATGTTTCCTATATATTTTTAGGAGTAACTCAGTAGCTGATGTCGAGAATCTTTTTTTGAATGGGGTAATCCATTCTGCATACGTGTCAGGAAGGAGAACTCCATGAAGTAACAGTTCTTGTAGCCGGTCTAAATCTTTATTTTCTTTATTTTTTAGGCTTTCATAATTCTTCATTAATCTCATAGCTTCAATATAGTCGCAGATATTATCTTGATTGAAATGAATACTCCAATAGCCATTGTTCTTTATTAAGTCCACGCCCTCAATCTTTTCCATTAAGGTTTTCAGTTTACTGAGGTGTACATTCCTGCTGTTTTGAGCAGCTTTTTCATCCTTGTCCGGCCATAAGATTTGTATGATTTTAGAGCCGAAAACACCTTTGGTGGATTGTTCTGAGTGGAATATAAGAAGTATTAGCAGTGATTTTAATAATGGAGAGAATAAATTAGATATTTCATTGTTATTTTTATCTTTCACGCTGAATTCTCCTAAAAGACAAATGTGCTGTTTATGAGAGTGGGCACGGGATGATTCGGCGGTTGGCATAATTGCTCTACTCCCTCTTGTATCCTTCTTCTTCTTACAGTAAAGTATTATGCTCGCTGCCAATAGTAACATTAATCCTATTCCGCCAATAAGATAATAGAGAAAAGCGTATTTATCCTCTTGCAGTTGGGCAAGTGGTTGCTCAAGGCTATTTAAGGATACGGGTGGATAAGGAAGTGAGAAAATATCTACTACTCCCTCTTTATCTATATTGGCTTGAAATGATAAGACATATAGTTTTTCTTGTTCGGGTGAGTAGTACAGATTTAAATAGAGGTATTGTTTTTGTGGGTCTGAAATATTAAGAGGAAAAGATACAATCTCGGGTGTTTTATCAGAAGTGGTAAGTTTCATCAGTTGCCATCCGTTTTGGGTAGTGAAAATATAGAAGCACTCATTCTGTTTATCGTAGAGCATATTCTCTGCAGGTAGAAAATCATCAGGTGTGTTATGTTGCTCCCACAATTTAGTCACTTTATCAGTGTTCAAATCTACAGCATACAAGTCAAAATATGTGCGAGGGGATAATTCTTGCTTGCCTGTTTTTGACCCTCTTCCTCCATATATGTATAAGGTGTTGTTTACTATCGCAAGTGAGGAGGCATAACGAGGAGGAATACTTTCGAGGGTGTCTTCCTTGAAAGTACCTTTCCAAGGATTAATGCGCGTCAGTTTATGATTGTAATGATAAAAACTGTATCCGCCAAATGAATAAACAGATGAATCTTTTTCTGAATAGATAGTCGAGTTGTTTAAGGTGTAATCTGTATTGAGTTTTAAATCATTGCTCCAAGCCTGGGTATCAAACGAGAAGAAGGACACATTATTCTGAACTGTATTATAAGACATCAACCGCTCTCCTTTTTCTGAAACGACAAGTCGTCCAGGAGTATTGGCGGCCACTTGCCCATTGATAACAGGAATTCTTTGTTCTTTATTCCGGTCAGTATCAAATACAATTACTTCTTTAGAATCTTGAGTGATATAGAACTTTTTTGTATACGGCGAAAAGGCGAAAGATGAATTCCATACCACCTCGCAACTAAATACTTTTTGCCAGGTAGCATATTCGTCAATCAACCAATGTGGATTGCGGGCTATGGCTGGAATATTATGAATCTCATCATAGCAACTATTCTCGTGATGTTTGTTTAGTTTCCAATAGCGGACTAACTTGTCGTTTTGAATGATTTTTATATTTCTTATATTAACAGATGCTATATCTACCAATTTGAAGTTGTCAAAGTCACATTGCCCGAAAGATATGGATATATGCTTTGTTTTCGTAACAGGAAAAGGTATCTCTTTCTTTTCTGTCCCGAATATAATCTGTATTTTCTCAGTCTTTCTGGAAAAGGTAATATGTATAGGTGTCCACTGATGATAAATAACATGATCTGTTAGTGGATATATGTTTTCGCCGATAACAAAAATAGGATATCTTTTTAATTGTTCATTGGCTGTATAATATAGGTCAATGTTCTTATTACCGTCTGCCAGAATCCTGAAAATGACACCAAAAGGATTTTCTTGTCGGGCGTACATTTCGAAAGAGAGGGTGGTTTCTTCTTCAAGATATATAGGTTGGCCATTTTCGAGTGTTAAAGAAGACATTTGAGAAGCATTAGCCGGATAAGAAACTAAGTGTAGTCCATAATTGTGCTTCTCTGCTTTCGTATGTGAATAGAGGCATAAGAGAAGAATGGATATAAGAATTTTGTGCATCATAAAAGAATAAGGATGGTTGTACGGCAAAAATAGCTATATTTTCCTTATTATAAAATCGCAAAGGCGAAATATAGCGTTTGTACTGCGGATTTAATATGTTGTTAATCTTTGCTTAATGATATTTGAATGGCATTTTAGAGCATTAATTGAATTTTAAGAGGAAATTAAGTTGCGGGTGGTAGGTTCGCAGAAAAAACTAATGAAATGAAAAAAGTATTCTTGTTTATGACGTGCTGCTTGTTTATAACAGTGGCGAGTGCTGCAAAATCTGACGATAACTTGCGGTTTGGTATCGGGAATTATATGGTAGAAGTTCAGGTATATACGCCTGAGATTATTCGTATATTGAAGTATCCGAAGAATGACAGACCGGAAAAGGAATCTTTTTCTGTTATCTTGAAGCCGGGAAAGGTGTCTTATGAGGTAAAACGGGTGAATGATACATGCACTTTGAAAACATCATCCGTAACAGTCATGATTGACTTGTCGACAGGACAGATAGTATATACGGATAAGGATAATAATGCCTTGTTACAAGAGAAAAATGATGGAGTGGAGATTACTCCTCAGGTATATGGATCCGAACAAACTTATTTGTTGAAACAAACATTCTTATTGGATAAGAATGAAGCCATTTATGGACTGGGGCAACACCAGGAAGGTCGTATGAACCAACGAAACCAACGCATTCATTTGCAACAGACCAATATGGATATTTGTGTTCCTATTATCCATTCTGTCAAAGGCTATGCACTCTTTTGGGATAATTATTCTCCTACCGATTTTATTGATAATGCACAAGGTATGAGCTTTAATTCGGCATCGGGTGATTGTATAGATTATTACTTTATGTTCGGAGGTAATGCTGATGGAGTGATTAGGCAAATTAGGCTATTAACCGGAGATGCGCCCATGTTCCCGTTGTGGACTTACGGATATTGGCAGTCAAAAGAACGCTATGCCAGCCAAGATGAGATTGTAGGTGTAGTTAAAAAGTATCGGGAACAGAGGATTCCTCTGGACGGTATAGTACAGGATTGGCGTTATTGGGGAGAAAAAGATCCTCAGTGGAATGCTGTGGAGTTTCTTAATCCTCATTTCCCTGATCCGCAAAAAATGGTGAACGATATTCATAGTTTAAATGCACATGCCATTATTTCTGTATGGCCATGTTTCGGTCCTGCCACTAATATTTATAAAGAAATGGACGAAAAGGGGATGTTGCTCGATTTTCCTTCTTCTCCTAATGGTATAGGTAAGGTTTATGATGCTTATAATCCTGCTGCCCGTGATTTGTTATGGAATTATATGAATCGGAATATCTTTTCGCTTGGCATGGATGGCTGGTGGCTGGATGCTACCGAACCTGAACAAGCTAATCATAATTCAGACATTCTTAATACGAAGACATATTTAGGAACTTATCGTAATGTTCGTAATGCTTTCCCCTTACTCACAGTTGGTGGAATTCATGAACGTCAACGGGCTTTGGCTTCTGATAAACGTGTATTTATTCTTACCCGTTCGGCTTTTGCCGGTCAACAACGATTTGGAGCCAATTCCTGGTCGGGTGATATTGTGTCTAATTGGGGTGTTCTGAGAAAACAAATCTCAGGAGGATTGAATTTCTCTTTGTCCGGTATACCTTACTGGAATACGGATATTGGCGGCTTTTATTCCAACAACTATTATCCCGGTGGAGTTAATAACCCTACTTTCCATGAGTTGTATGTGCGTTGGTTACAATTTGCTACTTTTACACCGATGATGCGTTCGCATGGAACACAGACGCCTCGCGAAATCTATCAGTTCGGCAGAAAAGGAGATTGGGGATATGATATTATTGCCGATTATATTAATCTACGCTATAGACTTTTACCTTATATCTATTCTACATCTTATCAAGTGACACAACATGCCGGAAGTATGATGCGTGCTTTAATGATGGATTTTCCTCATGATACACGTGTGTACGATATGGACAGTGAGTATCTTTTCGGTACGTCTATTTTGGTGAATCCGGTTACAGAGCCAATGTATATAGGACGTAATGGTGATAAAACCCTTTTGAATTTCAATGAAGTTAAGAGGCAGAACGTTTATCTCCCCAAAGGTTATGACTGGGTAGATTTTTGGACAGGTAAAACCATAAAAGGAGGCCAGGATATTGTTCGTGAAGTTCCGATAGATATAATGCCGCTTTATATAAAAGCAGGAACCATTCTTCCAATGGGACCCTTTGTACAATATGCCGAAGAGAAGGACTGGAATAATCTTGAGATAAGAATCTATAAGGGTGCAGATGGGGAGTTTGTACTTTATGAAGATGAAAATGATAATTATAACTATGAAAAAGGGAAGTTTTCGACAATTTGTTTCCGGTGGAACGATAATAAGCAAGAGCTTCAAATAGATAAAAGAAAAGGAACTTTTCCCGGAATGTTGAAAGAGCGTAAATTCCGGTTTATTATAGTGGATGAGGCTAATGGTATTGGCATAAATGAAAGTAGTAAATATACAGAAGTAAATTATGCAGGGAAAGAAATGACAATCCGCTTGTAAACCATTATATATTGATAATTATTATGTCTAA
Source organism: Bacteroides sp. UBA939 (assembly GCF_002293435.1). Classification (GTDB taxonomy): domain Bacteria; phylum Bacteroidota; class Bacteroidia; order Bacteroidales; family Bacteroidaceae; genus Bacteroides. The sequence goes on from NZ_DBDF01000165.1 coordinate 19,574, forward strand.
CAATTAAATACAAATATTATGAAAAGAGTAACATAGTCGAAAAACAAAAAAGGATGTGCTTTCACACATGGGCACATCCTTATCCCCGAGAAAGAAAATATATACCATGTAAATTATTAATCAATCTAATATATGATTACAGAAAATTTCTCTCGTTTAGTCAATGCAGGAAAGACATTTGTTGTAATAAGGCGAATGATTATCCTCATTCTTATTATGGTCGCGGCAGGTGTCAATACAATCTATGCTGCTAATGGAAAAGCATTAAAAATTACAGGAAAGGTAATCGATGAATTTGAGGAACCTCTCATAGGGGTTAATGTCAGCGAAGTAGGAACTAATAATGGAGTAATTACGGATGTAAATGGTAATTACACGATTTACAATGTAGAAGACGAGTCATCTGTTTTACGATTTACGTATGTTGGTTTTAAAGTTGTAGAAGTAAAAGTTGGAAATCAATTGGTGCTGAATGTACAGATGGAACCGGATACCCAGGGCTTGGACGAAGTTGTGGTTGTTGGTTATGGCTCGCAAAAGAAAGAGAGTGTGGTAGGGGCTATTACTACAGTCCGTCCAGCAGCTCTTCAATCAAACCAGACACGTACATTAAGCAATGCTTTGGCAGGTCAACTGGCGGGTATTATTGCAGTGCAACGTACAGGAGAGCCTGGCTATGATTCTTCTGATTTTTGGATTCGCGGTATTAACACATTTGGCGCCAATGCCAATCCTTTGGTATTAGTTGACGGTATTGAAAGGGACATAAACAGTATTTCCGCTGAAGAAATTGAATCTTTCTCAATCTTGAAAGACGCTTCCGCTACGGCGATATATGGTGTGAGAGGTGCCAATGGAGTGGTTTTGGTGGAAACGAAAAAAGGTAAATTGGGTAACCCGCGCGTTGTGGTTAAAGCTGATTATGGTGTTTCCTCTCCTACGAAACTGCCGAAGTTTGTAGATGGTGCTACATTTATGGAAGTGACCAATGAAGCCCGCAGACTTTCAGGACAACCTGTAGCTTTTACTCCGGAACAGATTACTGCTACACGGGATCATACAGACCCGGATTTATATCCTGATGTAAACTGGTTGGATTTGTTGACTAGGAATTCTGCTCCGAGTACGCGTGCCAGTGTAGATGTCAATGGTGGTACCGAGAGATTACGCTACAGCTTAATTGTGAGCTACTTTAATGAAGAAGGGTATATGGTACGAGATAAAAATGTAGGATACAATAATCAATTGGGAGCCAGCCGTTATAATGTAAGAAGCAATGTGGAACTTAACTTGACCAATTCTACCCTTTTATCTGTAAATTTAGGAGGTTATATCTATAACAGACTATCACCGGGTGATATTACAACGATTTTGAATGATGCATTTAAGCAGAGTCCGGTAGCACATCCTGCCGTTTACTCTAACGGACAATATCCTAAAAATGCCGACCAGAAAAATCCGTGGGTAGAAGCCACTCAACAAGGATATATAAAAAACTACCAATCATCCATTCAGTCTACGGTTGCTTTGGAACAGGATATGAAAGGTATTTGGAAACCATTGGAGGGATTGAAAGCGAAAGTAACATTCTCATTTGACAATTGGAGTTTCTCTAATCAGGAACGTACAAAAAATCCTACCCAATATTGGGCGTCAGGACGCGATGAAGAAGGTAACTTGATTACAAACATCGTGAATGAAGGTGATGAGTTTCTGGGATATAAAAAAGATGGTGGTGGTAATCGTACTTTGTACTTTGAATCACGTCTCTCTTATGATAAAAACTTTGGAGATCATACTCTGAATGGATTGTTCTTGTTTAACATGCGCGAATATGTCGATGGGAACGCCGGGAATGCAATTCTTTCTCTTCCGTATCGAAATCAGGGACTTGCAGGACGTCTGGCTTATGATTATAAAGATAAATATTTTGGAGAGTTTAATTTTGGATATAATGGCTCTGAAAATTTCAAAAAGGGATATCGTTTTGGCTTTTTCCCATCAGTGGCAATGGGATGGATGGTTTCCAATGAACCGTTCCTTGAGAATAATAAAGTCATATCTAAATTGAAATTGAGAGGATCATTAGGATTGGTTGGGAATGATAAGATCTCGAATGGCCGTCGTTTTGCCTATATTTCTACTATAAATAGTGGAGGTGGTTATAGATGGGGCTGGACTGAAAATCAAAATTATGCCGGATATCAGGAAGGGGAATTCGGTATACCTGATTTAACTTGGGAAACTGCAACGAAAATAAATCTCGGATTAGAATTAGGACTTTGGAACTTTATCAATTTACAGGCAGATGTCTTTAAAGAATACAGAAATGATATTTTCATGCAACGGAATACGATACCCGAAATATCCGGTTTTGCAATAACACCGTATGCCAACTATGGTAAGGTAGAAAATATGGGAACGGATATCAGCCTGGAGATAAACAGGAATGTGAATAAGGATTTCTCTTATTCTATTCGGGGAAACTTTACGTTCGCACGTAATAAAGTGATAGAAATAGATGAACCTGCTGCGCTAAAGGCAACAAGTCGTTCCAGAACCGGACAGTCATTGAATCAACATTATGGATTAATTGCATTAGGGCTTTTTACACCTGACGATTTTGTTGACCCGGAGAAAGGAATACTTAAAGAGGGAATTCCCGAACAGTTCGGAGTTGTGAAACCCGGTGATATAAAATATCTGGACTTAGATGGAGATGGAGTAGTTAGTAGTCTTGATGAATCTCCAATCGGTAAACCTCATGTGCCGGAAATCGTATACGGTTTGGGAGCCTCTTTACGATATAAGAATTTCGATATAAGCCTCTTCTTCCAAGGAAGTGGAAACTTTACGAATTCATTGGGAGGAAATAGTTTTATCCCAGGATCAGGCTCCGGAGCATTGGGAAATATGTTCGCGAATGTTGATGACCGCTGGAAAGAAGATGACCCTTATAATCAAAATGTTTTCTGGCCGAGATTGTCAAGTTATACTAATGAGAATAACAACAAACTCTCTACGTGGTGGTTAGTTAATTCGAGCTTCGTGCGTCTGAAGAATGCGGAGATTGGCTATACAATTCCGAAACGTTGGCAGGCAGCTTGCCGGTTATCTCATGCCAGGTTATTCCTGAAAGGAACGAACTTGCTGACTTTCTCTCCTTTCAAATTATGGGATCCGGAGTTAGGTTCCACTACAGGGCTAAAATACCCGAATCAAAAAATATATTCTATAGGCTTTGAACTTTCATTTTAAATTAAGTAATATGAAAAAAATTATAGTATCTATTCTTACTGCAATAACTGTTTCTTTTATGTGCAGTTCATGTGATGATTTTCTGGATAAAGAACCGGATGATATGTTGACACTGGAGCTGGTATTCAGTAATAGTAAAAAAGTAAATGAGTGGTTAGCCAGAATTTATTCGGATGTACCCGACCCTATGTACCGTATAATTAATGATATGGGATTGCTCTCTGACGATTTTCAACCTTCACTGGAGTTAGTGCAATTCGGATGGGCTCCCATTATAAACACTCTTCAAGGCAGTTGTGACCCAAGCACCAGTTACCGTGATTATTGGTCTGATTTTTATAAAGCGATCCGTTCCGGATATATTTTTCTGGACAATGCAAAAGCACTGCCGGAACAAGGATTATCAGAGAGTGACGTTGAATATATGAGACATGAAGTTCGCTATTTGATTTGTTATTACTATTCTTTCATGTTACAACTTTATGGCCCTGTACCGTTATTAACAAACGCTGTTAGTTCGCAGGCATCGAGTGACGAACTGATGATGGCACGTACTCCCGTTGATCAAATGATGGAATGGTTAGATAAGGAATTGGTGGAATTAGCTAATTTCTTCCCGGAAAAATTGGTTAATGAACGAGCCGATTTTGGTAGACCGACTAAAGGTATTTGTTTAGCTCTGCGTGCGCATTTATGGACTATGGTTGCCAGTCCTTTATTTAATGGAAATCCTGATTATGCAGATTTCAAGAGTCCGGATGGTGAGATGTTGTTTCCTGCAAGTTTTGACAGAGGAAAATGGCAAAAGGCTGTAGAGGCAAATAAAGCAGTTGTTGATTTAGCTGAAAAAGGTGTTTACTCTTTGTATAAAGTTTATGCTTCTGATGGTGAATTAGATCCTTATATGTCGAATGTCGGTTTGTTTATTACTACGGGTGAAACCAATCAAGAAATAATATGGTCTAAAGCAGAAAATGAAAGAGGTAATATGGAGCTTTTCTTCAATCCTCGTTCTAATGGTTCGTACGCTTCATTTGGTTTGACGCAAAACTTGGTGGATGTTTACAGAATGAGAGATGGAAAAGAAATACAGGACCCGACCTCCGGTTATGTAGAAGATGCTTTCACGCAAGAAGACATTTATGACAATACGAAATGGAATTTTTCTGATAAGGATCGGACGGTTGGACTGGTAGTGCCTAAAGGTACATATAATATGTGGGCAAATCGTGAACCGCGTTTTTATACAACAATCCGGTATCAGAAAAGTTATGTTGTAGGATTAGACGGACCTTGTGGGTATGCTATGGAACAGCCGGACGGAAGACCAAGTCATGATACGCCGGCTTGCGGCTATCACGGAAGGAAGGGATTAGACCCTGAGGCAACCCCTCGTACCGGATACCTTGGCGTGTATCGTCCGGCTATAATTTTCCGTTTGGCTGAATTTTACTTGAACTATGCTGAAGCGCTTGTAGAAGTAGATCCATCTAATCCTGATATTTTGATTTATCTGAATAAGATACGTGAAAGAGGAGGTCTGCCTGCTTTGCCTACTTCTTTATTAGGAAATGCAGATGAATTGAGAAGACAAGTCGCTTTAGAATTCCGTGTGGAGTTTGCTATGGAAGGCAAATTCAGATATGATTATATGCGGAGATGGAAGATTTCAAAAAAACTGGCTGAAACTCCCATCTATGGTATGAATCAATATGGCTATGATAACAACCCTATAGGAGCTGAGAATTCTTTCTATAAGAGAACGGTAGTTATGAATAGAACATTCTTGGACAAAATGTATTTCTGGCCGCTCAAGCAATCATTTATTGATAAGAATTTGAACCTGATACAGAATAAGGGGTGGTAGTTTAGATAGAGGGGTACGGAAGATACTCCTCATTCTATATGATTCTTCACTGAGTTTAAATGCACTTCAGACAGGTGTAAAGAGCCAACAAAGAAAGAATGAAATATTTTTTAGAAGTACCCCAAAATAAATTATATCATGAAAAATTATGCACTTACTTTATGTATTGTAATGTTTCCATTGATTGCTTTTGCTCAAACCTCCTCATTGGAAAATAAGAGTTTGCACGAGTTGGAGTTCATAAGAGACAGTGTAAACAGGATGCTGTCCGAAGAAATCTCACTCCGCAGGGATAGTGTGAATCAAAAGCTGTATAAAGTAGCCTATGTAGCTCCTACGGATAGCCTTAAAATAGCCGAATGGCCATATAATCGAACTGCTGGCACAAAAATCTCTTTGCATTCGATAGAAATAAGAGAAAACGATACAAAGGTCACCTTTCTGCAGCACATATACTGGGATTGGCAATGGCTCAACTATGGCAAAGGTTACACCATTGTGGATAGAGTTACAGGAGATCAGTATAAGGTACGTGGATATGATGGGGGAGGTAAACTGGATAGGCTTATGATTATCCAAAATTGTAATGGAAAGGCCATCTACGTCAGCCTATTGTTCCCCAAGCTGAAGAAAGATGTGAAAAGGATTGATATCATCTCATATCCTCATAAGGATAATGTCCGTCCTTCGAATCCTGCTTCAGGTGATGGAACAGCATATCTGAATATTAATATAGAAGACTATTTGGTTAAGCCTTCAAGAGAGCCGCAAATATACGAATAGTATATAAAGATTTTTAGCCCCGTATTTTTTTTATTGAAGCTATGTCATTCAATAAATGAGAATACGGGGCTAACTATAGTAATCTCTTTGTGATAACAGCTAATGATAACAAAGTCTCTTCCCGGCTTTGAGAAGTTTTCTCCTTAGGGATGAAGATTGCTGAGGCTGTGATGAAACTTCATCTCCAGCTTAGATATATATATATCCAAGTAAGCATTCGGCTTAGTGC
>NZ_DBDF01000029.1 GCF_002293435.1 Bacteroides sp. UBA939
AACATGATACTACCATTAACATGCGAAACTTGAGTAAGATAATTAAAGATGAGTACTTATTTAGTGGAAATAGAGATAAGTTCGGCGAGTGACCGGTGATTACCTGCTCCCTGTCAGAGCCGTGTCAGAGCCGTGTCTGCTCCGTATCATCTCCGTACTCTATAGAGACGGACTTAATACGGAGTTGGTACGGAGATGATACGGAGATGGTTATTCTTGAAAAGGATTAATCACCCCTTTGCCCGGTTCTTTAGCGAAAGGTGCAGCCAACCATAAATACCGAGTACAATAACCAGCAGCGTCTGTATCCCATGCACTATCAGGGCAAAGACTCCTGCGTCCGTCGCATTTACCCCATAAAGCATCATCATGGTTATGACGGCAAAGTGCCAGGGGCCTGCTCCATTCGGGGTAGGAACAATTACGGCGAAGGTGCCACCTACAAACATCACCAGTCCTGCCTGGAAACTAAGATGTTCGGCAAAAGAGAAACAATAAAAAGTAATGTAGAAATGATAGAAATAACATACCCATATTAATAAGGTGTAAAGAAAGAAAAGCGGAATGTTCTTCACGTTCTTAAGGGACATAATTCCTTCCCACACATTCAACACCACTCCTTTCACTTTCTCAAAAAAAGAAAGTGTGCGCATCAGGAAATAAAGCAATACAATGACACCTATCACACAAAACAGGACGATATAGAACCAGGGAGATGTCACCAAGTGCATCAGCGAAGGTACTTTCGTACCTGTTTCCTCGAAGAAACGCAGGAAAACCGGCATCTGCGCCAGAAAGGTAAGCCCGGCTATTAACAGAATGGAAAGCGTATCTATCAAACGTTCCGTCACCACTGTTCCGAGCGACTTGGCGAAGGAGACGTTATCGTATTTGGCAAGTACACCGCAACGGGATACTTCACCTACACGGGGCAAAATCAAATTAGTGGCATAAGATACAAATATCGCATCTACACAATCACTCGTTTTCGGATAAGCGCCAAGTGGCTCCAGCGTCTGTTTCCAACGCCAACCGCGGAATACATGGCTCATAATGCCAAAGAATAATGAAAATATCATCCACCACCAGTTTGTCCCGTGTAGTAATACCTCTTTGGCATGTACAAAATCGAAATCCTGATACACCCAATAGAGAATAAAACCTCCCAAAGCAATTGGTAAAAGGATTTTCAGTATCTTTTTTAATAGTTTATTCATGCGGAACTCGTTATTCTTCATCGAAAAAAGCTACCTTTGCTGTCTGAAAATAGGCTGTGTTCCGGCAAAATAGAAGCATTTTGATTCTGCCTTCGATTTGCACTATCTTTTTAGACCTGCAAACTTACATAAAATCATTTGTATTTTATGCCGGTTTAATAAAGAAAGCTATTTTTCTTTAGCCTGCATTAATCATGCAGGCAGTAGTCAGAGTGGTTGAAGTAGTATCAGCCAACAAGTTGGCTTAGTAGTTAAAGCCAAATCTGTATTCGTGAGGCAAAGTAATGATAAAGTTAACGCATGAGATTAGTAAAGCCTAAAAAGTTTCTCGGTCAACATTTCCTAAAGGATTTGAAAGTGGCACAAGACATAGCCGATACGGTAGATGCCTATCCCGGACTTCCGATACTGGAAGTAGGACCGGGAATGGGGGTATTAACCCAATTCCTCGTAAAAAAAGAACGTCCGGTTAAGGTGGTGGAGCTGGATTATGAATCCGTAGCCTATCTGCGTGAAGAGTACCCGTCGCTGGAAGATAATATCATTGAAGACGACTTCTTGAAAATGAACCTGCAACGATTGTTCGACGGACAACCTTTTGTGCTAACGGGTAATTACCCTTATAACATATCCAGCCAGATATTCTTCAAAATGCTGGATAACAAAGAGCTGATACCCTGTTGCACGGGAATGATACAGAAAGAAGTAGCCGAACGTATTGCAGCCGGCCCCGGCAGCAAAACTTATGGTATCCTGAGTGTGTTAATACAAGCATGGTATCGTGTAGAATACCTTTTCACTGTACATGAGTATGTGTTTAATCCGCCGCCCAAAGTTAAAAGCGCCGTTATACGCATGACACGCAATGAAACTCAGGAATTGGGTTGTAATCCAAAGCTGTTCAAGCAAGTGGTGAAGACTACTTTCAACCAGCGCCGGAAGACATTGCGGAATTCAATAAAACCGATACTCGGAAAGGATTGTCCCTTGACAGAAGATGTTCTGTTCAATAAACGCCCCGAGCAACTGTCCGTGCAAGAGTTTATCAACCTGACCAATGACGTAGAACGGGCTTTGAAGGAGATGAAAGAGAAAGCAAAGGATAATCAATAGAGATACTTCTGATAATCACCAATATAAAATGAATTGCAGTGATAATCTGTCACCTAACAAAAAGAGGCACTGTAATTCAAAAAGTAAAATTAACCTGTCAACTAATAAAGGGAGGAAGATTATGGAAATAGACGAAGCATACATTGACAATGTCAAAACACTTATCGAGCAGAAAGATGCCGAAAACGTCAAGTCGCTCCTGATAGACCTGCACCCTGCGGATATTGCCGAACTTTGCAATGACCTGAATACAGAGGAAGCACGTTTCGTATATCGTTTACTGGATAACGAAACGGCAGCAGACGTATTGATGGAGGTGGATGAAGACGTTCGTAAGGAATTCCTGGAAGTACTCCCTTCGGAAACTATCGCCAAGCACTTCGTAGACTACATGGATACGGACGATGCCGTAGATTTGATGCGCGAACTGGATGAGGATAAACAAGAAGAAGTCCTCTCGCACATTGAAGATATTGAGCAAGCGGGAGATATCGTGGACTTGCTGAAATACGATGAAGACACCGCCGGAGGTTTGATGGGTACTGAGATGGTGGTTGTCAACGAAAACTGGAGTATGCCGGAGTGCCTGAAAGAAATGCGCCAGCAAGCAGAACAGTTGGACGAAATCTACTACGTCTACGTCGTTGATGATGAAAACCGCCTGCAAGGTGTATTCCCGCTGAAGAAGATGATTACTTCACCTTCCGTATCAAAAGTGAAACATGTGATGAAGAAAGATCCCATTTCTATCCATGCGGATACACCGGTGGAAGAAGTGGTACAGACTATTGAAAAGTACGACTTGGTAGCCGTACCCGTTATCGACAGTATCGGACGGTTGGTAGGACAAATCACCGTAGACGACGTCATGGATGAAGTGCGCGAACAAACAGAACGCGATTATCAGTTGGCATCCGGTTTGTCGCAGGATGTGGAAACGGACGACAACGTAATGCGCCAAACCAGCGCCCGCCTGCCGTGGCTGCTCATCGGCATGTTGGGCGGAATCGGTAACTCCATGATTCTGGGCAATTTCGATACAACCTTTGCCGCCCATCCCGAAATGGCGCTCTATATTCCGCTTATCGGTGGTACGGGTGGAAATGTGGGAACCCAATCTTCGGCTATCGTAGTGCAAGGTCTTGCCAACAGTTCGCTGGATGCCCGAGATACTTTCAAGCAGGTTATGAAAGAATCCGTAGTAGCCCTTATCAATGCCACTATCATCTCCTTATTGGTATATATCTATAATTTTATCCGGTTCGGAGGCACTGCTACCGTCACATATTCCGTGTCTATCAGCTTGTTTGCCGTAGTCATGTTCGCATCCATATTCGGTACGCTGGTACCTATGACGCTGGAGAAGTTGAAGATAGATCCGGCCATTGCCACCGGCCCGTTTATTTCTATCACCAATGATATTATAGGCATGATGTTGTATATGGGAATTACCGTAATACTGGCCTAAAAACAAGAAAAATGAAAAATATTAAAGAAAAAAGTATGAAGTAATTGTTTTATTTCATTAATTTGTGACCAAATGTAAATCGAACAGATAAAATCGTTTCCTAAAATGTATGTACAATGATGGACACTCATGACACTAACCTCCCCGAAAAGGTGGAAGAATTAGAAGAAGAAAAGAAAACAGCAGAGGTTTCCGAGCCAATTGTGGCGGACGTCCCGGTTGAAGAAGAAGAAACAGCACAAGAAGAAAAGCCGGTGGAAGCCGTACATAAACTGAGCAAGGAAGAGATTCTTGCCAAGTTAAAAGAAGCTTCCTCAGAAGTGGACAATGTCGGCAAGCAAGAGATAGACAGTCTGAAACAGGCTTTCTACAAATTGCATAATGCCGAACAAGAAGCGGCTAAGAAACTATTCATCGAGAATGGAGGAGTAGAAGAAGAATTTGTTCCGGTAAATGATACCGTAGAAGAAGAATTCAAGAATATCATGTCCGTCATTAAGGAAAAGAGAGGCGCCTTGTCTTCCGAACAGGAACAGCTGAAAGAACTGAACCTGCAAATCAAATTTTCAATAATCGAAGAACTGAAAGAACTGGTAGAATCGCCCGATGATGCCAACAAATCATATTCTGAATTCAAGAAGTTGCAGCAGCAATGGAACGAGATAAAACTTGTTCCGCAAGCCAAGGTCAACGAACTATGGAAGAACTACCAACTCTACGTAGAAAAGTTCTATGATCTGCTGAAGCTGAACAACGAATTCCGTGAATACGACTTCAGAAAGAATATGGAAATAAAAACGCGTCTGTGTGAAGCGGCAGAGAAACTGGCAAATGAACCGGACGTCGTATCAGCTTTCCATCAATTACAGAAACTACACCAGGAGTTCCGGGATACGGGGCCTGTTGCCAAAGAATTGCGTGACGAAGTATGGAATCGCTTCAAGGCAGCTTCCACTGTTGTAAACCGTCGCCATCAGCAACATTTCGAAGCATTGAAAGAGGTTGAACAACACAATCTCGACCAGAAGACTGTGATTTGCGAAATCATTGAAGCCATTGACTACAACGAACTGACAAACTTTGCATCCTGGGACAACAAGACGCAGGAAATCATCGCTTTGCAGAATAAATGGAAAACAATTGGTTTTGCGCCACAGAAGATGAACGTGAAGATATTCGAACGCTTCCGTAAGGCATGTGATGAGTTCTTCCGTAAGAAAGGAGAGTTCTTCAAGTCCCTGAAAGAAGGCATGAACGCCAACCTGGACAAGAAACGTGTTCTTTGCGAGAGAGCCGAAGCTTTGAAAGACAGTACGGACTGGAAAACGACCGCCGACGAGCTTACCAAACTGCAAAAGGAATGGAAAACCATCGGCCCGGTAGCCAAGAAATATTCGGATGTAATCTGGAAACGTTTTATCTCGGCTTGCGACTATTTCTTTGAGCAAAAGAATAAGGCTACTTCTTCTCAACGCTCCGTTGAAGTGGAAAACCTGAACAAGAAGAAAGAAATCATCGAAAAACTCAGCGCTATTGGTGAAGATGTGGATACGAACAAAGCCACGCAGTTGGTACGCGAATTGATGAAGGAATGGAACAATATCGGTCATGTGCCTTTCAAAGAGAAAGACCGCTTGTATAAGCAATATCATGGGCAGATTGATAAGCTGTTCGACCATTTCAACATCAGTGCAAACAACAAAAAGCTGAGTAACTTTAAATCAAACATCAGTAGTATCCAGGAAGATAGTCCGCAAGCCCTCTACCGGGAACGGGAGAAGTTGACGCGTACTCTTGAAAGCATGAAGAATGAACTTCAGACATACAATAATAACCTCGGCTTCCTGACCACTTCTTCAAAGAAAGGTAGCAACTTGCTGACGGAATTAAACCGGAAAGTTGAAAAGCTGAAGGACGATATAGAAATAACAAAACAGAAGATTAAAGTTATCGACGACTCTATTCGTAGCGCCGAATAACTTAGAAGTCTCCATATAAGGCTGTATTTGAATATTGATTAAGGTATATTTAGTCAATATCAATACAGCCTTTTTCGTTTAACACTAACCTCTATTAAAATTCAGATTAATATGCATGAATTTTTTTATGAAAAACTTACCTTTACCGCATAGAAAAAGCCTGTATGATGAAAAAGACCTTATATCTGATAGTTGGATTAGTATGCGCAATCTCAATAAAAGCACAACCTGATTGTTTCTTCACCCATTATTCGTCCGAAGACGGACTGTCTCAAAATACGATTATGAGCATCCTGCAAGACCGCAAAGGAAATATGTGGTTTTCTACATGGGACGGCATCAACAAATTCAACGGATATTCTTTCACGACCTATAAAGCGCGGCTGGACAATCGTATCATGCTGAGCCACAACCGTGTGGACTATATGGATGTGGACAAATTCGGGTTTCTTTAACCACTCTAACTCCTACAAAGTTGTTTTGGGGGTTCACGCGTTTCACCTTTTTCTGTAATCCACTTGTATAAAGGCAAAAGCGGGTGAAAGCAGTCTTTTTGCACCCCCGTCTGTACATGCTGTGAAGCGGTGTCCCGCTTTCACCGCCCTTCACATTGAATATTGGTGGGGGTGGGTACGCAGACGACACGGATGAATGCGGATTCTTCTCTTTAAAAGCAATTAGCCTGAATAACACAGGCTATAAGATAATTAAGATGAGTACTTAGGTCGTTAAATGGACGACTATAGTCGGCCGATCGGTCAACTGGAGTCGGCTTATCGGACGACTGGAGTTGACCGATCAGCCGACTCCAGTCGTCCGATTCTCGTCCAATTGATTTAATGCGATAGAGAGGTTGGAAAACGAATACCCGGTCAACTGAAATCCGGAACAATGCGAGGATGCTTACGGGGCGCTTACGGAACGCTTACGGGACGCTTACACGAGCGAGAACAGTTGCGGGAACGCTTGCAAAACGCTTTACGCGCGAGGTGTGAAAGCGGTGAAGCCTTGAAAAGGGTGCTTTTTACAGAGTGATTTCACCCGCTTTTGCCTTTATACAAGTGGATTACAGAGAAAGGTGAAACGTGTGAACCCCGAAAATAACCTTGTAGGAGTTAGGGTAGTTAACGAAGTGATAACTCCTTTAACTTCTAAAGTATGAATAATGCACAGGCTAAAGGTACAAATGGCTCATGCGAAATTTCCGGTGAACTGATTAAATGTATAAAAGTCGATGTACCAATCTTTCCCTGTATAAAGAACAGGAGGCGTAAAAATAAAGACGTTAATACCCGTCCCGATTTCGTCCCGGCTGTTTGCTTAAAAACAAAATAAGCCACTGTATTACAGTGGCTTATTTGTCGGTAGTCGGGATGACAAGATTCGAACTTGCGACCACACGCCCCCCAGACGCGTACTCTACCGGGCTGAGCTACATCCCGAATTGCGGACGCAAAGGTACTTCTTTATTTTGAAATTGCAAATAAATAGGATTCTTTTTATTGAGGGTGTACAGTGTAAGGTATTACTTATATTTAAAATCTTCAAGGTAAAAGAATGCCTTGAGGATTTTTTTACTATTTTTGCGCTGTACCCATGTTTGTGCAATGAAAAAAAGATTGCTTGGGAATTTATGCGAATAGTCTTCAAACACTTAAACTGAGATATAGTTATGAAACATGGAAAGCAGACTTGTCGGATATTAAAAGAAATCCGTAAAGAGATAGCCAAGGCTAATGATATTGAATTTATCGTATCAGAATGTCAGCACAAAGGAGATTGTGCGGGAACTTGTCCGAAGTGTGAGGCTGAGGTGCGTTATCTGGAACAACAATTGAATAGAAGACGACTTTTGGGTAAAGCTGTTACAGTTGTGGAAGTCTCTATGGGATTGTCTATGCTGACTGCTTGTAGTAATCAACAGAAACAGAAAGACAATTCTGTAGATGAGAAAATAGACTCTTTTGGAATATTGGTGGAAGTACCGATGACAGGTTACAGTGACACGATACCTGAAAAGATTGTTAATGATACAGTTTCTGCAGTTACTATAGGATATATACCACCTAATCCTGCTGATACACTTCCGTCTGCAGATGGCATTTATCTGGTAACAGAAGAAATGCCTGAATTTCCGGGTGGTATGACGGCTCTTATGGAATTTCTCAATGAAACCACTCGTTATCCGAAGCATGTAAAGGAAAAAATAGAAGGAAGAGCCGTCGTACAGTTCGTGGTACAAAAGGATGGAAGTGCGACTCGTGCCAAAGTTCTTCGTTCTTTGGGGCCTGTTTTTGATAAAGAGGCGTTGCGGGTAGTTAGTCTTTTCCCGAAGTGGAAGCCAGGTAAACATCGAGGAAAGGTAGTTCCTGTAAGATATACAGTACCTGTAATGTTCCGTATACCTGAGCATATTGTCCCCGAAAAGTAACCGATGAATAGTCCTGTTCCCATATTAGGAGTGATTAGGCACCGTCTGTTGATTGACGGTGAAGGAGTAACCACTTTGGTTGCTTTTCATGGTTGTCCTCTGCGTTGCAAGTATTGTCTGAACCCTCAGTCTCTGTCAGATGAATCCGATTTCCCGCTTTATTCCTGTGAACAACTATATGAGAGAGTGAAGATAGATGAACTCTACTTTTTGGCAACCCGTGGCGGCATCACCTTTGGCGGTGGAGAGCCTTGTCTGCGAAGTGAGTTTATCAGCCGTTTCCGCGAACTCTGTGGGAAAGAGTGGAGAATTACGGTAGAGACATCTTTAAATGTGCCCCGGAAACATCTGGAGGTCTTGCTACCGGTGGTGGACGATTATATCGTGGATATTAAGGATATGAATGATGCGATCTATCAAAATTATACGGGCAAAAGCAATCGGCAGGTATTGGAGAACCTGCGCTGGCTCATAGAGAAGAGGAAGGCAGAGCGAATCATGGTTCGTATCCCCCTTATTCCGCAATACAATACGGAGGAGGACACTGCGCATAGCACGGATATGCTGAAGTCTATGGGACTGAGCAATTTTGACGTATTTACTTATAGAACTTAAATTATATATGCAGATGATGAAACATGGAAAGCAAACTTGCCGGATATTAAAGGAAATCCGTAAAGAGATAGCCAAGGCTAATGATATTGAATTTATCGTATCAGAGTGTCAGCACAAGGGAGATTGTTCGGGCACTTGTCCGAAGTGTGAATCTGAGGTGCGTTATCTGGAACAACAACTGGGCAGAAAACGGCTTTTAGGTAAAGCTGTTACAGTGATGGGAGTATCCATGAGCTTCTCTGCACTGACTGCTTGTAATTATATACAGAAAGGGATTTCTATAATTGAGGGAACAGAGGCTTCTGTAACTTTTGGGGAAGTGATACCCAAAGAGATTGATTTCGTTGAAGAAATTCCACCTATAATGGGAGAAATAATAGAAGGGGAAATAGCAGCAGATATTGATACAATACCACCGTCAGATGCTCTTATGGGGGTGGTAGAAGAAATGCCTGAATATCCGGGTGGTATGATAGCTCTTATGGCATTTCTCAACGAAACAACTCGCTATCCGGACAATGTGGAGAAACAAATAGAAGGAAGAGTCACTGTACAATTCATAGTACAACCAGATGGAAATGTAACAGATCCCAAGATTCTTCGTTCTTTGGGATCTGCCTTTGATGAAGAGGTCTTGCGGGTAGTTGGCCTTTTCCCGAAGTGGAAACCGGGTAAAATGCGAGGGAAAGAAATTCCTGTAAAATATACATTACCTGTCATGTTCCGTATTCCTGAATAAGGTCTCGTTCGGGAAAGAGAGGGACTTATCCCCCCATGCACTCCCTGTAGAAGTCGAACATTTCGAATACAGTATCCTTGTCTGCGGTCTGGTTGAGGCTGATGTCTCCTACATCTTTCAACAGGGTGAAGTTGATGATGCCTGCGGTATTCTTTTTATCATGCTTCATCAGGTCGTAGAGCTGGTCGTACTGCTTACAGTTGAAGGCGAATCCCCCGTAGTTCTCTTTGATGAACTGAATGGTTTGGCGCATTTTGTCTTTCGGGAACCCCACCTTAATATAAGAAAGGTATAGTTCGCAAACAATTCCCCAGGCAACAGCATAGCCGTGAAGTACAGGACGGTTCTCGGCAAGGGCGAGACTTTCGAAGGCATGCCCCACGGTATGCCCCAGATTCAATGCTTTGCGGATGCCGTGTTCCAACGGGTCTTGTTCTACAATACCTTCTTTCACTTCTACGGAACGACCCACCATTGATTTCAGGGCTACATAGTCTATCTTTTCCGTATCGAAAGCTAACAATTCCGCTAAGTGTTCCGGTGTGCTGATAAGTCCGTGCTTTAACATTTCGGCATAGCCGGAAAAGAAGTTGTGGGTATCAAGGCTACGCAGGAACTCTGTCTCAAGAAGTACACAAGCGGCAGGGGAGAATACGCCGATTTCGTTTTTCAGTCCGTTGAAGTTGATACCGGTTTTTCCGCCCACCGAGGCGTCTACCATGCCCAACAGAGTGGTGGGAATATTGATGTATGCAATACCTCTTTTGAATGTGGAAGCTGCGAAGCCGCCCAAGTCGGTCACCATGCCGCCACCCAGATTGATTAGCAGAGAGTGGCGTGTTGCACCCTTTTCGCTTAATACCAGCCAAACGGAAGCCAGAGTTTCCAGCGTTTTGTGTACGTCTCCGGCGCCGATAATAATTTCTTCGGCATCTTTCAGTACGCTAAAGTCTTTCAGTTGCGGCATGCAGAACTCATGCGTCTGCTCGTCGGTAAGAATGAAACATTTGTCGTGGGAATACTTGTGGAGAGTATGCGTCAGGCTGCTTTCCAGGTTTTCGCAGAGGATTACTTCTTGTTTACTCATGGGGTATTTGTCTTTTTGGTTCCGCAAAGATAGGATTTCTCTGTGAAAGAAGTATCTTTGTGAACTCAAAACCTCACATACTTATAAATTTAAAAATCCGTAAGTTCAAAATGAAAGCCTTGTTACCGGTGTATTGCCGCCCTTTGGGATATTTTGTAATTGCATTGGCGTTGTTTATTCCTATCCTATTATATATGACGGGGAAAATGACGGATGCCAATCTTTTGTTTTATAAAGAATGTTCCAAGTTGCTAATGATGCTTGGTGCACTGATGATTATCTTTGCCCTGACTAAGAATGAAAGCAAGGAAACGGAACTGATACGTAACAAAGCCGTGCGTAACGCCATCTTCCTGACTGTATTATTCATCTTTGGAGGTATGCTTTACCGGGTATGGAAGGGCGACATCATGTCTGTAGATACCTCTTCTTTCCTGATATTCTTGATATTGAACGTGCTGTGTCTTGAGTTTGGCATAAAGAAATCGACGGTTGATAAACTGTTTAGGTAATTTTGAATTTTGAATTATGAATTATGAATTTTGAATGGCTATGCAGCACATTGCGCAGCCATTCAAAATTCATAATTCATAATAGAACATTTTGTTTGCCCTTCATTAAACTATTTATTCGAAAGCTTGTCAAATGAAACAGTATAAAAAAAGACTTCTTGATTCATTAAAAACAGGCGCATGAAAAAAGTAATTACCGGAATGGTGCTGTTGTTGACAGTGGCACTCTCCGCTTTTGCACAGACTAAAAACATTACAGTAGCAGGACGCATTATTGAGGATGATACAAAAGAACCCGCCGTACAGGCAAGTGTACAGTTACTGTCGTTACCGGACAGCACATTTGTTACAGGCGTTGCTACTACACAACAGGGATATTTCACTCTTCCTAAAGTACAAGCAGGGAAATATATATTGAAAGTTTCCTATATCGGTTTCCAAACCCAGGAAATACCCGTACAGTTATCTTCCGCAAATCTTAATAGAGACGTAGGGACGCTGACTTTGAGAACGGATGCCGTAATGCTGGCAGAAGCAGTGGTTACCGCTGAAGCTCCGCAGGTGCAGGTGGTGGAAGATACGTTGGTCTACAACTCTACTGCTTACCGTACGCCGGAAGGCGCCATGCTGGAAGAGCTGGTGAAGAAACTGCCCGGTGCCGAGATTGATGATGACGGCAACGTGAAAATCAACGGTAAGGATCTGAAAAAGATTATGGTGGACGGAAAGGAATTCTTCGGCGGAGACGTGAAAACGGGTCTGAAGAACCTGCCGGTAGAGATGATTGATAGGCTGAAGACGTATGATAAACAGTCGGACATGACGCGTCTTACAGGCATTGATGACGGTGAAGAAGAAACCGTGCTCGACCTGACGGTGAAGAAAGGCATGAACCGCGGATGGTTTGGCAATGCAGATGCCGCCGCAGGTACCGAAAACCGTTATGCCGCCCGCCTGAACGTAAATCACTTTGTGGATAAGACGCAGGTTTCGCTTATCGGTTCAACCAATAATGTGAATAGTCAAGGCTTTTCCGGTGGTGGAGGAGGTCCGCGCTGGCGTCGAAATAATGGTTTGAATACACCTAAAGAGCTGGGTATCAGTTTTGCTACAGAGAATGAAAAGTTAGAGTTGGGTGGTAGCGCCCAATACAATTATAACAAAGCTGATATCTCTAACGTCAACTCGTCCGAAACCTTCTTGCAGAGCGGTAGTAGCTCATTTTCCAACTCCAACTCACATAACCTGAACAGGAACAGTTCGTTCAGAGCCAATTTCCGCATGGAGTGGAAGCCGGATACGATGACGAACATTATTTTCCGTCCGAACTTCTCTTATGGGAAGACAGACAATGCTTCCAATTCATTGACGGGAATGTTCAATGCCGATCCGTTCAATCCGGTTCCCAATCCGAATGATTATCTTAATATCGATGACATTGAAGACCCGTTGAATGACCCCTTGAGGGATATCCGTGTGAATACTACGAACGGCGGCAGGCTTTCCGACAGCAAGAACATTTCGGCGGATGCATCGTTGCTATTGAACCGTAAATTAAATAATGAAGGACGTAATATTACGCTCCGCGGACGTATCGGTTATGGTGACAATGAGAACAATCAGTACACGGAGTCTATGACACGTTACTACCAAATTCCCACCAATCCGGATTCTGCATTGATTCGTAACCAATTCATCACTACCCCGACGAATAACTATAATTATAGTGCACGGCTTACATATAGCGAACCTGTTGCGCACGCCACTTTCCTGCAATTCAGCTATGAGTTCCAGTACAAGTATAGTGAGAGTGAGAAGACAACATACGATTTATATAAAATCAATCCGGAGTGGGAAATTGGAGAACCGTTGCCTGTTGGTTATGGGAATCATGCAATAGATAGTCTGGGTAAATATGCCGAGTACAGATACTATAACCACGACGCTTCCGTGTCATTGCTTTTCATCCGTGAGAAGTATCGGTTGAATGCCGGTATCTCTTTTTTACCTCAGAATTCCAAGCTCTCTTATAAGAGGGGAGACTATATGATTGACACGGCACGTTCTGTATTCAACTTTGCCCCTAATATTGATTTCCGCTACCGTTTTTCTAGAGTGACTCAGTTGCGTTTCAACTATCGTGGGCGTACAGGTCAGCCAAGCATGGAGAATTTGTTACCAATTGTTGATAACTCCAATCCGTTGAATATCCGTGTCGGTAATCCGGGATTAAAACCTTCCTTCACGCACTCCATGAATTTGTCCTTCAACACGTATAATGCAGAACTCCAACGGGGCATTATGGTGAATACCAGTTTCTCAACTACACAGAACAGCATCAGTAACAGTACCGAATATAATGAGGAGACCGGTGGCCGTACCACTACTCCGAAGAATATCAATGGTAACTGGGCTGCATTCGGTATGTTCGGTTTCAATACAGCATTGAAGAATAAAAAGTACACCATCAATTCATACTCCAATATCAACTATCAGAACAGTGTGGCTTATCTATATAATCGGGGAACCAAGAGAGATGATCAGAATACGACGACAGGATTGACATTGAGAGAACGTCTGAGTGGCGCTTACCGTAACGATTGGTTTGAGTTCGGATTGAATGCTTCTATTTCTTATACTGCGGAGCGTAGCAATTTGAATCCGGACAATAATCAGGAACCTTACACTTATTCTTATGGCGCCAATACCCAGTTGATGGCTCCCTGGAACATGACTTTCACAACAAACATTGCCAACCAGAGCCGTCGTGGTTACAGGGATGCAAGCATGAACCGTAACGAACTGATTTGGAATGCACAGCTTTCGCAAACTTTCCTGAAAGGTGCGGCTACCATCAGCTTTGAGATGTATGATATCCTGAAACAGCAAACCAATATCAGCCGTTCATTGTCAGCAGATAGCGGCCGTTCGGTATCGGAATATAATGGTATCAACAGTTATTGTATGGTACACTTCATCTATCGTCTGAATATCTTTGGAGGCAAGTCGTCACGTGAGGGTATGCAGCAGGGTAGAGGTGGATTTGGCGGACGCGGTGGACGTCCCGGTGGTTTCGGCGGAGGTGGCGGGCGCCATTTTTAAAGCTTTTCAAAAGTAAGATCATACTATCAAAAAGATATTTTTCATCCGCAGATGACGCGGATTACACAGATTAGATTTTAAAATCTGCGTAATCCGCGTCGTCTGCGGATGAGAGATAATGCTTGAAGTTTTGACTGTACCCCCTTTTCTATTTTCCTAAGCTAAAGCAGAAACCTACATGGAGTTCTATTCCGATGTTGCGGGGTGAGACAAGCGTTTGGTCTTCTTGTAAAGTATATCTAAAAAGCTCTTTAGGGAATTCTTTATCAATGGGAAGGAAACCATACTCGGCACCGATGCCCGCAAAGAAGCGTTTGTATTTGAAATCTACTCCGAGGCCCAATCCGATGTCTAGGCGTTTTAGTCCCCCGTCTTTAGTGAATGTTTTATGTGATTGTTCTCCTTTTCTTACACTCGAGCGGTTGGGGGAATCATTTAGATCGGATATATCGACATTGGGGTCGGGATGGACTTGGGTGACAAGAAGCCATTTAAGGTAACTTTCACCACCAACACCATAGGCGATATAGGGACCTGCACTGAATTGCAGTCCGCACTTATCGTTCAAGGGGAGATAGGCAGCCACTTTGATAGGAACTTGTAGGTAGATTGCATTCATTTTGGAGTCTATGTAGAGTGCGATAAGGGTCTGTTCTCCTTCTTCGTTGCTGCCTAAAGCCATTACCCCTTCGTCAAAAGAATAACTCCTGTTCAGGAATTGCAGTCCTGTTTGTATCGACCATGTCTGGTCAATGGGAAATTCAACCCCTACTCCAAAACGATACCCAAAGTTTGCTTTGTAATTCTCATTTTTTGTGATGCCGGTTAATCCGGTTCCGCCTTGCACACTGATTTTCACTTGTGAGTGGCAGATACAAGCGGTTATGCTCAATAAGAGAGCAAGTACAGTAAGTCTTTTCATCTTTTATTGTCTTAGTTTATAATTGCGTAAATATATGTAAATACTTCGAGTATAATCTCTTTTCTTCTAAAAAAAAATAGTAATTCTTTTATTTTCTCTATATTTGCTTTCGTGATTGACTGGAACTACATACTGAATCAGGTAGCCACCATTGCTTTTGATATTTTGTACTTTGGGGTTATCATCGGAACTATTGTCGTTATTATTCTCGACAACCGTAATCCGGTGAAAACACTTGCGTGGATATTGATACTGATTTTCCTTCCCGTTGTAGGATTGGTTTTCTATTTCTTTTTTGGCCGTAGCCGGAGGCATGAGCGGGTGATAGGAAAAAAGATATATAACCGTATGCTGAAAAAACCGATGGCGGAATATATGGCGCAAGATACATTTGTCATGCCTACATCCTATAACCGGCTCATCTCCTTATTCCTTAATACAGAGCAGGCGTTTCCTTTTGATGGTAACCGTGTGGAAACTTACACCGGTGGACTCTCCATGTTGCAGTCTTTATTGCGCGAACTGGGAAAAGCAAAGCACCATATTCATATTGAGTTCTATATTTTTGAGGATGATGCCGTTGGCCGTCTGGTTAGGGATGTGTTGATAGACAAAGCGCGAACCGGTGTTGAGGTACGTGTCATCTACGATGATGTGGGGTGTTGGGATGTACCCAATCGTTTTTATGATGAGATGCGTGAAGCAGGTATTGAGGTACGTGGTTTCCTGAAAGTACGTTTCCCTCTGTTTACCAGTAGGGTGAACTATCGTAATCATCGTAAGATTGTAGTCGTCGACGGTAGGGTGGGCTTTATTGGAGGGATGAATCTTGCCGAACGTTATATGCGGGGTTTCCCGTGGGGAATATGGCGGGATACTCATCTGATGCTTGAAGGCAAGGCGGTGCACGGCTTGCAGACTGCTTTCCTGCTCGACTGGTACTTCGTTGACCGTACTTTGATTGGTGCTTCCCGTTATTTTCCGAGGACTAAAAATATTGGTACTTCTTTGGTGCAGATTGTGACGAGTGATCCTATCGGTTCTTGGAAAGAGATTATGCAAGGCCTACTTATCGCCATTTCCGGCGCAAAGAAATATTTCTATGTGCAAACGCCTTACTTTTTGCCGACAGAACAGATATTAACCGCCATGCAAACGGCTGCACTGGCTGGCACGGATGTCCGTTTGATGCTACCTCGACGTTCGGATAGCCGTCTTACCCATTTTGGATCTTGCTCTTATCTGGCGGATGTGCTGGTAGCAGGGGTTAAAGTCTATTTTTATAAGAAGGGATTTCTACATTCCAAACTTATGGTATCGGATGATGAGTTATCGACCGTAGGTTCTACTAATATGGATTTCCGCAGCTTTGAACATAATTTTGAAGTGAATGCTTTCATCTATGATAAGGAAACTGCGTTGCAGATGCGCGAAATCTTTCTTCAGGATCAACGGGAATGTACACAGGTCTTTCTTAAGAATTGGGTGAAACGTCCGTGGTGGAGGAAAGTAATAGAAAGCGTAGTGCGGTTGATGGCACCTTTGCTTTAATTGATGACGCCTTTGCTTTAATTGAAAGCGCCTTTACTTTAATTGAAAGAACGAGAAGTTCACGCTGCCATATAAGCGTCTCTCGACAAAATTCGGATGCTCTTCAAAATTATTCTTCTTTCCGTGCTCCAATACAAATAGCCCATCCTCTTTCAATAAGCCGTTTTCAAAGATAAGGTCGGGTATAGTCTCCAATCCCGATAGTTCATAAGGAGGGTCGGCAAAAATGAAATCAAAACGCTCACGTCCGTCTTTGATGAATTTGAATACATCACCACGAATAGGCAGGCACCGGTCAGTTTTAACCTCCTGCATTATTTTACAGATGAATGCGTGATGGTCGCGTTCTTTTTCCACACTGATTACCCGGTCGCAACCACGGGAAACCAACTCGATGCTGATACTGCCCGTTCCGGCAAACAAGTCGAGGGCAGACAGTCCTTCAAAATCCAGATAGTTGGAAAGTACATTGAACAGGTTTTCTTTGGCAAAATCTGTTGTAGGGCGTGCCTTGAAAGTACGGGGCACGTCAAACCTTCTTCTTTTATATATTCCGCTGATTACTCGCATGAGGTAATGGCTTGCAGGTCGAGGTTGGTATCGGGATTCATGATGAATACCTGTTTGATGAATTTACGTAGTTCACTCAGCAAGGTTTCTTTGTCGGATAATTCGCCGGTGAGGTGCATTTCGTCTTGTAGCTGTTCGAAACCGAGTTGTTTCCATATATATAATAGGTAATAGATACGGTCGGAGGTTTGCCGGCACTCGAAGGTGTTGGCAAGCAATAAATGTCCACGGTCGAAACAATACAGGTTGATTGCGTCTTTTCTCTGGTTTGCGTACATCTTGCGGCTGTTTTCCAAACGGTTTTTACCGGAGAAGTATTCGATGAATGAACTTGCCTGCGAATGGAACTTGACATTGGGATACTGTTCGCGCAGGAATGAACAGACGCTTTTATCCATACCGAATAACACTACGGTATTGTTCTTCCTAAGAATATTGTATTGAACAAGTTCGTTTTCGCGCTTGGGATGATTGTGGTAGAAAAGCATTTCGGCTTGTTCGTCTTCAAAGAATTCAAGTGGTACAAGGGTGAAACGCTTGCCCGCCATAAGAACATTTACCCGGCGATAGGAATGATTTAGCCATTCTACTTCGCGGAAGGTCTGTTTCAGATTGGCAGTGAAAGATAATGATTCTTCTACCTTATGGTCATAGAAAGAGAACTCGCCCTCGTTGAGGGGATTAAATACGGAAAAAGAAAATCCATCCGTACTGAGACGGATGGATAATGTGTATTGTTCCGATTTACTAAAGTCAATCGTTTCTATCATACCAATATCAGGAGGGCGATTATTCCCAGTTACCTGCGTTGTTGTTAGCTGTTTCCAAGCTACCGATCATCAAACCGGAGTATTTACCCAATTTGGTTTGAAGGTCTTTCATGTTAGCGATTTCCTGTTTGTCCAAACCATCCAGGTAAGTTTCATACGGAGTCTTAACTTCGAGCAGGCAGAAAGGGGCGCCGGATTTAGCCGTATCATTACGGATAGCCATTTCAAACTGTGCACCGCTGCCAAAAGGTACATATCTCATAGAGTCGGCATTGAAACCTTTCGGGAAGATAGTATCTATTACGGCTACCCACAGTGTATCGCGTTTGAAGTCTTCCAATCCTAATTTCTTCACTTCATCATATTTACCGGTTTTCTTGGCCTTGTTGATGATAGAGATTGCTTTTCTTTCTGTCAAGCCATCTTCCAACTGCTTGTCGTTCAGCTCACCTTGCTTGAAAATGAACGGCATCTTTTTGTTTTTAACGAAATCAATTAACGTATCGAAACTTGCCGTGTACTGTTGACGATTCAAGTTACGGTACTCTTGTTGTGCTTTGCGGATGTCCATTAAACGGGCAATAACAGCTTTCTCTCTGTACTTTTTAGCATTTTCAAAATTGATAGGGCCCATGATGCTGGTATAGCAAATGTAAATCAAAACCACTGCACATAGACCTAAAACAATATTAAATACGGTTTTCATGATAAATATGTTTTTTTTAGTTTATATTCGTACCGCAAAAATAAGATAAATAATTTTAATGGCGATAGTTCGCACTACTTTTTTCTGTTACAAAAATGATAAATAACTATTTGGAAAGGCAAATTAAGGAAAATTTTCCTTATGAGCCAACTTTTGAGCAAGAAATAGTGATAAAATCATTGGCTGCTTTCTTGTTATCCTCTCGTAATGATGCGGTTTTTGTGTTGCGTGGCTATGCGGGAACGGGGAAGACTTCGTTGGTGGGGACTCTGGTGCGGACGTTGGATAAACTGCAACAGAAATCTGTATTGCTGGCTCCTACGGGGCGGGCGGCGAAAGTCTTTTCTGCTTATGCGGGACATCCGGCTTTTACAATTCATAAGAAGATTTATCGTCAGCAGTCCTTCTCCAACGAAGTGAATAATTTTTCTGTGAATGATAATTTGACCTCACATACCTTATATATAGTAGACGAGGCTTCGATGATTTCTAATGAAGGGTTATCGGGGTCTATGTTCGGAACAGGGCGTTTGTTGGATGATCTGATACAATTTGTTTACTCCGGTGCAGGGTGCCGTCTGGTGCTGATGGGAGACACGGCGCAGCTTCCTCCAGTGGGGGAGGAGCAAAGTCCTGCTTTGTTTGCCGAAGCTCTGAAAGGGTATGGACTGGAAGTGATAGAAGTGGACTTGACGCAGGTGGTACGCCAGGTTCAGGACTCGGGTATCTTGTGGAATGCTACGCATCTACGGCAACTGATTGCTGAGGATGCTTGTGGGGCATTGCCTAAAATTAAGGTTTCGGGTTTTGCCGATATAAAAGTGTTGCCGGGAGATGAATTGATAGAGACATTGACTCGTTGTTACGATCGCGACGGTATGGATGATACAATCGTGGTGTGCCGTTCCAATAAGCGGGCAAACATTTATAATAATGGTATACGCGCGCAAATACTCTGGCGGGAAGACGAATTGAATACAGGCGACCTGCTGATGGTAGCTAAGAACAATTATTACTGGACGGAGAAAAGCAAGGAAATGGATTTCATAGCCAATGGAGAAGTTGCGGTTGTGCGCCGGGTACGCCGCACGCGTGAGTTGTATGGTTTCCGTTTTGCGGAAGTACTGCTTACTTTTCCTGACTGTAATGATTTAGAATTGGACGTGAATCTTCTGCTGGACACTTTGCATAGCGATGCGCCTGCTTTATCCAAGATTGATAGTGACCGGTTGTTCTATACCATACTTGAAGACTACGCAGACATCTCAATGAAGCGCGAACGAATGAAAAAGATGAAAGCCGATCCGCATTACAATGCCTTGCAGGTGAAGTATGCCTACGCTGTTACTTGCCATAAGGCGCAGGGCGGTCAATGGAAGAATGTATTCCTTGACCAGGGATACATGACGGATGAATTTCTGACTCCGGATTATTTCCGATGGCTATATACTGCCTTCACCCGCGCTACGAATACTTTATATCTGGTGAACTATCCGAAGGAACAAGTCATTTGAGACAGAAATTAGGTTCTTTATCATTTTTACTAATTGTTGATTCACTAAGATTTAGTTCTTTGTTCACTAAGAACTAATATTCGTTTTGCATATATCTAATCGTTTGACGGTTGTCGAATTTGCGTTCGACAGCTGTCGAATGATTATTCGACATATATCGCATAATCATTCGACGTATGTCGAACGAAAAGATTTATGCAATCGCAGAGATAGATTTAGAGCCTGTTTAAATTTTGCTCAGCATTGTTTTGAGAGTTATTTTTGAGGATGTTTTTCTGTTTTTATGAGGAGCATAGCGGGCTATGTGACGAGTGAAAACAGAAAAACAGACCGAAAATAAACTCAAAACAAGCTGAATAAAAAACTTTTTGAGGAAAATTTAAACAGGCTCTTATTATAAGCAGGGACTAAATGATAGGCTAAACAGAATCAGTTCATAGCGATATCGGCAAGAATAAACCGTTTGGTACAGTTGCCTTAATTATAATTGCATGTACCTAAAATGATGAAGACCCCAGAAATATGGCAAAACATCCGCTTCCCGTGCAGTAATCAGCCGGATTATGTATTTAGTTACTAAGTTAATCAATTAAAACTAAAACAATGAAACACATCTATTTTATTTTAACGTTGCTTTCCCTCTTCTTTGTGGGTACCTCATGCGAGGATGATTATCGTGATATGGTTCTTTTCACGGGCGATAGGCCTATTAATCAAATAGGAATACTGAATAACTATGTTGTCTCCGCAGACCTCTATCTTACTCGACCGGATGGTATAACTCTCGGTGTAGATGGTGGTGACGGTGATTATTCTATAATGAATGAAGATAATTCCATAGCGACAGCTGCTTTTGTAGAAAGCGAGAATGGATATCGGCGCCTGCAAATCACTCCCAAGTCAGTGGGTGAG
This sequence comes from Bacteroides sp. UBA939, assembly GCF_002293435.1. Lineage (GTDB taxonomy): Bacteria > Bacteroidota > Bacteroidia > Bacteroidales > Bacteroidaceae > Bacteroides. Next base: position 21,209 of record NZ_DBDF01000029.1, read on the forward strand.
GTTGTGATAACGGTAAAGGATGGCAACGGCTCTTCGGTGCCACTGGTGGTGACGGTCAATGAGTATATGAGCACGGTTCTCTATAAAGTGAAAGAAGGTATAGTGGTTATCGGCGAAGCGACGGAAGAACAGAAACTTGAGGTTACGAATGCTTTTGCAGATGCTTTTACCGTAAAGCTGGGAGGAAGCTATGAGCTGATACAGGATGATGACTTCGGGGATACCGGTGTCTTGCTTGTCCGTCTGGACGATACTGCGACTGCTCCCATAGTGGGACAATATGAACGTGTATCTATCCTTGAAGGTGAGAGACGCCACCCCGGTTTGTTATTTACTTATAATGAGGAGGAACATCTTTTCTATCAAACGAATTCTCCTGGACTTACCAAGTCTTCTGTCATGGATTCTTTGGACTATTGGGAAGATGTTACCGGGACTTGCCCTGTAGAGGTTCCCGAAGGATGTAAAGTTTATCATATAGAACGCTGGTCGTTCCAGAACCAAGTGAGGGATTAATAAAAGGTACTCATCCGCTCTTTCCTGATGTTACTGAACTATCTCTGAAATAACTTGCAAAGCTTCAATAATTATTTAGACGCAGATGGCGCAGGTAACACAGATTCTAAAATTAAAATCCGTGTTATCGCGCCATCTGTATCTAAGAGATAGTTCTTTCTTACTTTTGATACACCCTGCCTTGGCTGGCTAATTAAAGTCCGGCAAGTTCCAGTACCTTTTCTACCGCTGCATTCAGCCCGTCGGCGTTCTTACCGCCGGCTGTTGCGAAGTGAGGCTGTCCACCGCCACCGCCTTGTATCAGTTTGGCGGCTTCTTTCACTAAGTTTCCGGCTTTCAGTCCGCCTGCTACAAGGTTGTCGCTCAGCATAACTGTCAGCATCGGCTTGCCTTCATTCACTGTTCCGGCAACGAAGCATAGGTTCTCGGTAATCTCTCCGCGCAACTGGAATGCAATGTTCTTAATGCTTTCAGCAGGTATCGGGGCGAGAGCACAGAGTTTAATGACCTTTATGCCGTTGATTTCCTGTACGTTCTTCAGCAGTCTTTCCTTTACCTGGGCTTCTTTCTCTTTCATGAAGTCTTCCATCTGCTTCTTCAAGCCTGCATTTTCTTCAATGTACTTGCGGATGGTTCCTGCCAAGTCGGGCGCATTATTGAAGAGTGCTTTCAGGTCGCGCATGGTGTCCTCGATGGTATCCATCATTTCTTCTACACGTGCACCTGTGTATGCTTCTACGCGGCGTACGCCGGCAGCAACGGAACTTTCGGAAACCACTTTCAGCATACCAATGTGTCCCGTAGCGGCAACGTGTATGCCACCGCAGAACTCTACGGACGAGCCGAAGCGGATGACACGTACATGGTCGCCATATTTCTCACCAAACAGTGCGATAGCTCCCAGCTCCTTGGCTTCTTCGATGGGGATGTTGCGGTATTCCGTCAATGGTATATTGGCACGGATTTTAGCATTAACCAGGTGTTCCACTTGGCGGATTTCTTCGTCTGTCACCTTCTGGAAGTGAGAGAAGTCGAAACGCAATGAATCAGGAGTAACCAGAGATCCTTTTTGTTCTACATGTTCGCCCAATACTTCGCGGAGCGCGGCATCCAGCAAGTGGGTAGCCGAGTGATTGGCTGCGCAGGCAGCACGTTTGTCGGTATTTACACAAGCCATCATCGGCGCTTCCGGATGTTCGGGCAATTTCTTGGTAATATGTATCGGGAGGTTGTTCTCCTTCTTGGTATCTACTACTTCAATCGTTTCGAACTCACTGACCAGTACGCCCGTATCGCCTACCTGACCGCCGCTTTCTGCGTAGAACGGCGTGTAGTCCAGTACAATCTGATACAGCGTCTGGTTCTTCTGTTTCACCTGGCGGTAACGGAGGATGCTTGTTTCGTATTCGGTATAGTCGTAACCCACGAATTCGGTTGTTCCTTCTTTCAGCGTAATCCAGTCGCCGGTTTCAATGGCGGCGGCGTTGCGGGCACGCTGTTTCTGTTGTTGCATTTCGGCGTCGAACTCCCGGATGTCGGCAGTCATGTTGTTCTCGCGGAGAATGAGTTCCGTGAGGTCGAGCGGGAAACCGAAGGTATCATATAAGGTGAAAGCGTCCTTACCGCTGATTTCTGTTTTTCCGGCGGCTTTGGCGTCGCCCATTGTCTTATCCAGCAGGCGGATACCGGTTTCCAGTGTGCGGAGGAAGGAATCTTCTTCTTCCTTGATAACCTTGCTGATAAGTTCCTTCTGTGCATCGAGTTCCGGATAAGCCTCGCCCATGTTCTCAATCAGAACGGGGAGCAGCTTGTACATGAAAGCCTGCCTCTGCCCCAGGAACGTGTAACCGTAACGAACGGCACGGCGAAGGATGCGGCGGATTACGTATCCTGCTTTTGCATTGGAGGGCAACTGCCCGTCTGTAATGGAGAAGGCAATCGTGCGGATGTGGTCGGCAATCACGCGCATGGCGATGTCCAGCCGCTCGTCTTTGCCGTAGGCAGTGCCTGCCATTTGGGCGATGGCTTTCAGTATCGGTTGGAATACGTCCGTATCATAGTTGGATGTCTTGCCTTGCAGTGTACGTACCAGACGTTCGAAGCCCATACCCGTGTCAATAACCTTGGCGGGAAGTCCTTCCAGACTGCCGTCGGCCTTGCGGTTGAACTGCATAAACACGAGGTTCCAGATTTCAATAACCTGCGGATGGTCTTTGTTTACCAGTTGATGACCGGGAACTTTGGCTTTCTCTTCTTCCGGACGTGAATCAATATGTATCTCGGAACATGGGCCGCACGGACCCGTATCGCCCATTTCCCAGAAGTTATCATGCTTGTTTCCGTTTAGGATGTGGTCTTTCGGCAGGTATTGCTCCCAGAAGGAAGCGGCTTCGTTGTCGCGTTCCAGTCTTTCTTCGGGGCTGCCTTCGAAAACAGTGGCGTAAAGGTTCTTAGGATCTATCTTTAGTACTTCTACCAGGTATTCCCACGCCCAGTCGATGGCTTCTTTCTTGAAATAGTCGCCAAACGACCAGTTGCCCAACATCTCGAACATGGTATGGTGGTATGTATCGTGTCCTACTTCTTCCAGGTCATTATGCTTTCCGCTTACGCGAAGACACTTTTGCGAATCCGCCACTCTTTTATATTTAGCCGGTTGATTACCCAGAATAATATCTTTGAATTGGTTCATTCCCGCATTGGTAAACATCAGTGTAGGATCATCTTTAATTACCATTGGAGCTGAAGGCACGATTTGGTGACCTTTGCTTTCGAAGAAACTCTTGAATGAGTTCCGGATTTCATTTGCAGTCAACATATTCATCTATTTATCTTAATCTATTACTGTCTACTACTTGCTACTATCTACTTACTACTAACTATTTAGTCTTAATATTTTTGAAAAAACTGTGCAAAGATAGCTTGTTTTTATTACTTTTGCCGTATTAACGAGCGAAATATTCTGAAAGATGCGCAAAGTTTATTATATCTATAATCAGCACATGCAGACTTATGAACGCATTTACCCCACTGTCAGGCAACGGATATGGGGACTTTTGCGTCGTTTGTTCATTGGTATGGGACTGGGAGCGGGTACTTTTATCATTCTGTTGATAATCTTCGGTTCACCTTCCGAGAAAGAGTTAAGGATGGAAAACAGCCAACTTTTGGCTCAGTACAATGTGCTTTCCCGGCGTTTGGACGAAGCAATGGGGGTTTTGCAAGACGTCCAGCAACGTGACGATAACCTTTACCGGGTTATTTTTATGGCAGATCCTGTACCTACGGCTATCCGGCAGGCGGGGTATGGCGGCACTAACCGTTATGAACATCTGATGGACATGGCGAATTCTGATCTGGTTATCAATACTACCCAGAAGATGGATATGCTCAGTAAGCAGCTTTATATCCAGTCGCGTTCTTTCGATGATGTGATAGATATGTGTAAGAATCATGATGAAATGCTGCGTTGTATGCCCGCCATTCAACCTATTTCCAATAAAGACCTTCGTAAGACGGCGTCCGGTTACGGTATGCGTGTAGACCCTGTTTATAATACAATGAAATTTCATGCAGGCATGGATTTCTCCGCACATATCGGTACGGATGTATATGCTACCGGTGACGGTACGGTGGTGGAAATGGGATGGCAGACCGGATACGGTAACGTCATTGTCGTGGATCATGGCTTTGGTTACCGGACAGTATATGCCCATTTGCAGGCATTCCGTACCAAGCTTGGGAAAAAGGTGCTACGCGGTGAAGTTATCGGCGATGTGGGAAATACGGGAAAGAGTACCGGGCCGCACTTGCATTATGAAGTGCAGGTTAAGGGACAGGCAGTCAACCCCATCAATTATTATTTTATGGATTTGAGTGCCGAAGATTACGACCGCATGATACAGATTGCGGCTAATCACGGAAAGGTGTTGGATTAAGCCGTATTATGGATAAAGATTTGAAGCTATATTATTCCATCAGTGAAGTTGCGCGGATGTTCGACGTCAATGAATCCTTGTTACGCTTCTGGGAAAAAGAGTTTCCGCAACTATCTCCGAAAAAGGGTAGCCGCGGTATACGTCAATACCGTAAGGAAGATGTTGAAACCGTGAAATTGATTTATCATTTGGTAAAGGAGCGGGGAATGACGTTACCCGGTGCCCGCCAACGAATGAAAGATAATAAAGAGACAACTCTGCGTAACTTCGAAGTAGTGGATCGGCTGAAAACTATCCGCGAAGAACTGCTAAGTATGAAGAACGCCCTTGATGGATTTACTTACGAGCAGGTTGAAGAATTGAAGAAAGACATTCATGCCGGATGAGACAGCTCTGTCTGCAGAATGCTCTCATTTCAGAATCGTATCAAAACCGTGTCTTCTCCGTACCTTCTCCGTGTTCTATAGAGCGGACTTTATATGGAGTTGGTAAGGAGCAGATAAGGAGCAGATAAGGAGCAGGTATTGTTCGGCATGAACCTAAATCAGATAACCTGCTCATTCCCCTAAATTATCACTCAAGTTTCGCACTTTGTGTGTATGTTACTGAACTATCCCTATATTTTACTAACATGATTACTGGGTTTGACTCCTCATCCAATCCGGCAGCTACTTCTTTCAATTTACCCTTTAATCCGTCATTTTCATACACCTCGACAAGCTGGGCGGCAGCCAAATTCTGGAAAACCGCAATTTCGCTATTTACCGGATGCGAAGTCATGTCCACATTTTGTTTTTTTCTCCTTTATTTTGGAATTGTCCGGAAATATGCAGATATTTGAAAAATAAAGTTCATCAGGCAATATGTAGTTGTTCTTAGTGCATTGATGGAATGCCAATTATATAAATAACATGGTCGATATTATTCTCATTATATTAGGAAGTATATGTATTATCGTAGGCTTATTGGGATGCATTCTTCCTCTTATTCCCGGTCCGCCTATTTCTTATGTGGGTTTGTTGTTGCTTCACTCCACAGACAAAGTACAGTTCTCCACTTACCAGTTACTTATCTGGTTGCTGCTGGTAGTCATTATACAAGTACTGGATTATTTCATTCCCATTTTGGGTAGTAAATTCAGTGGTGGTACTAAATGGGGAAGCTGGGGTTGCCTGATAGGTTCTATTATTGGAGTCATATTCTTTAGCCCGTGGGGGATTATTCTGGGGCCTTTCGGTGGTGCGTTCATCGGTGAACTTCTGGGAGAAAGGAGTAAGAAAGATGCTTTGAAATCAGGAATCGGGGCTTTGCTTGGTTTCCTGTTCGGAACGGTTTTTAAAGTGGTGGTTTGCGGATATTTTATATGGTACTTTATAAAGGTATTGTTTTAATGTTAATATTGTGCAAGAATGAATCGCTTCCTGAATGTACGGTTTGCTTCAGAAAATCCTCTTCGGGAAGCTTCTGGGGTGCTTAAGGTAGGGCTAAACCGTACATTTGCCATAGGATTCTTTTATATATAGTTACCTAACGTGTATTATTCATACTTAGGAGTC
>NZ_DBDF01000183.1:0-2792 GCF_002293435.1 Bacteroides sp. UBA939
TTTTTGAGCAATCCTTCTGCATTTGCAGTACTCTCACAGACCAGCGAAAGTATGCCGAACGTATTGGAGACGGTTTCCGCAACTTGGGAAAGTATCCCCTTTGCCATAGAGATGCAGTTCTCCTACGATAGCTGGGGCAGGATAGACACCCTTATATATCCCGATGGAGAAATTGTTAAGTACCGCTATGACAGAGGGGGCATGCTCAAAAGCTTTTCCGGCATAAAAGGAGCCGTTCCTTATGATTATGTTAAGGAGATCGGATATGATAAGTTTGGTGCCAAGACGATCATTAAGTACGGCAACGATTTGGTGACGGTGCATACCTATTATCCGCACAATCTCCGCTTAACATCCTCTAACACCTTTCTTCAGTCCGGCTCTACTTATCAAAACGCTACGTATCGTTATGACAAAAAAGGGAATATCACCTTTATGAGGGTTTTGAACAACTGGCCCAACAATAATCATTTTGTTGACCAGCACTTTGAATACGACTCTGCCGATCAGCTGGTCGGGGCGACGGGAAGAGAGATGAATGCCGCTGACCATATCTATAATCTCAATGTATCCTACGATGCTTACGGCAAGATAAATACCTACCGTACCGATTTAAGAGACCGGAATTTGAATATCGTACAACAGCAAAACAGCGGATTTACATATCAGAATGCCCACTCTACGGCTTTTGCCCCTGTGAGTTCGTATGATTCTGTTTCCAATACCCAAACATCCTATACCTTTGGCATTAACGGCAGTTTGCGTACGAAGGCTACGCCCGAAAAAACGGAATACTATCTCTTTAATGCATTAAATAACTTAAAGGTCTATTCCGACAATGGCGAAAGCTACGGGTATTATGGCTATGATGCAAACGGGGAACGGACGTATAAAATTAAATACAATACCGTAAGCTCCCGCGTTAACCGTTATGGAGAGGTAACCAAAACTCTGGAGACGGAGAAGATTACCTATTATCCTAACGGCTATATTAATATAGACCAGTCTGGCAATTACACGAAGCATTACTATGCTGATGACTTGCGTGTTGCCAGTAAGATAGGTTCGGGCAATAACAATGAGTCTTTGAATGCTACTGTAGATATTGATTTCTTCCGCTGCCAGGATAGCTACAATGCACGTATGGAAGAGTTGGGACAGGTTATTATCCCTGCCGAAACGATGAATCCATTAGCCTTATACGATGAAGTAAGTACCTTGAATGGTAACAACAGCTCTGAAGATGAATTGTTCTTCTATCATGGGAATCACCTTAGCAGTGTACAAATGATAACAGACATGAACAAAGCAGTAAAACAGGGTGCTGTCTATGCTCCATTCGGAGAAGTATTATATGAATACGATGCCTACTGGAAAAAAGATACTATACCACAATATCTTTTTAACGGAAAAGAACTGGATGAGGAAAGCGGGATGTATTATTATTCTGCAAGGTATTATGCTCCGCCTGTATTTATTTCTAGGGATGCTTTGTTTGAAAAAATGCCATTTATGTCACCGTATGCCTATACGAACAATAATCCGGTAAATAGAATAGACCCTGACGGTAATTGGTCAAAGAAAGTTCATCATCAAATGGTTAGAATAGCAGTGAGTGAAATGGTACGAGACGGCGAATTAAAGATGAGCAAATCCGAAGCCAAAGCCATGATTAAAGGAATGCAAAAAGGAAGTGATATTTCAGACGGTTTCCTGAATGGAAATCAAAGTTCTGAAAAGTCATATATACATTATATGCGAGAACCTGGTCAGTCTGTCCAAGAAGCAAAAAAGGAATCCCAAAAATACATAAACGATAATATATCCGACTTCAAAGAAACAGGCAATTATGAATCTCTTGGACAAGCTTCCCATACTATGATGGATGCTGCTTGCCCTTCGCATGCGGATAAAAACGGTGATCCAGGAGTCAATGATCTTGGTTTAAGTCCAACAAAATGGAAAGAACATTTAGAAGGAGATAAAAATCCTACAACATCTCAATTGGGCAAAGGGGTTTCAAATGTCAAAAATGTTATTCGGGAAGGATTGGGATTAAAAAATAATAATAATCCTAATCAGGAACAAGGTAAAGGTGTTTGGTTAATTGATCAATAATGATATAGTATGAAAAATAAAAAAACAAAATGGATATATATAGTATTGAGTATAACACTTGTATTATGTGCAGCAATTAGGGGTTGTTATTCTAAAAATAAATTAGATAATCCTAACCCAACAAGTTACATTTTTGATGCAAGTATAGAGCAGGTGCGTATTGCGATAGTAAATAATGCGGAAAAAATTAGATGGTATCATTTGTGGTCTGAAATCGAAGATAAAGAAACTATTCACTATACAGATATTAAAATGGATGCATGGCTAAATTGTCATGGTGGTGGCAACAATGTTCTCTCCAAGATATACTTTCGATTTGGCAAGCCTTTGCCTTATTTTGTTGAATTTCATCTTCATTTAGATTCTATATCAGAACATAAGACAAAGGTTGAGATTTTTACATTAGACCCAGAGATATTTTTATTTGGGATTGGGTATGGGCATATTGGTTTTTCTCGGTCAAAAAAAGTTCCGCCAAGCACAATAGAAGAATATGAGATATTATTGGCTATTGGGGAACAACTGGGAGAAAGAGATATGCCTCCTTGCAATTATCCAAAAAAATGGTTAAAATATCAAGCTAAAGAACAAGAACGGATAAGAAAGCAAAAGGCAGAATTTGAAAAATTGAAGTCTAAACAATGAACGGTCGTGTACTACTTTGCAGGTATTTA
>NZ_DBDF01000183.1:2859-3079 GCF_002293435.1 Bacteroides sp. UBA939
ACCTCGCACCAGTACGAGTGTGCATCTCACACCAACACTGGTGTGCCCCTCACACTAACACTGGTGTACCTCTCACACTAATGGGTTGTGAATATCATATAGCATCGTGGGCGCTGAATATACTCTTTTGGGGTAATCCTTCTGCATTGGAGACGGTTTCCGCAACTGTGGAAAGCATGCCGAACGTATTGGGGACACTTTCACAACCTTGTGAAAGTAT
>NZ_DBDF01000069.1 GCF_002293435.1 Bacteroides sp. UBA939
ATCCGCGTTATCCGCGTCTAAAGAATTAATTCTCAATGCTATTTATTCTTCAGTTCATTAAACAACTCGAGCGCCATCTCCGGTTTCAGATTCTCGTGCACCACCGCATGTACGGCCTGTATCATGGCGGCGGGGGCTTCGGACTGAAATACGTTACGTCCCATATCCACGCCTGAGGCGCCTTCGCTGATTGCTTTGTAGCACAGTTCCAATGCTTCCTGTTCGGGAAGTTTCTTTCCGCCCGCAATGACCACGGGCACGGGACATGCCGCCACTACTTTCTCAAAGCCGTCGCAGTAATACGTCTTCACGATGTTGGCGCCGTTTTCAGCCGCTATGCGCGAAGCCAGACCGAAGTAGCGGGCATCGCGAACCATGTCTTTGCCTACGGCGGTTACTCCCATTACCGGTATTCCGTAGCGGGTTCCCCGGTCTACTGCCCGATAAAGATTGGCAATTGTCTTTGCTTCGTAAGCGGCATCGCCGATGGATAACATCACTGCCATCGCCGATACGTTCAGGCGTATGGCATCTTCAATGTCAATCAGGACATTGTCATTGAGTTCGGTAAGAATGGAAGTTCCGGCGTCCGAACGAAGACAAATGGGTTTGTTGGTAGAAGGGGGTATCATGGTACGGAGGATGCCGCGCGTGCACATCAGGCAGTCGGCGTATTCGATTAGCGGAACAATCGTCAGGTCGATACGTTCCAGTCCGGACGTCGGCCCCATGATAAAGCCATGGTCGAATGCCAACATTACGGTTCTGCCGGTCTTCGGGTTGAAGATGCGCGACAGGCGGTCTTTCATGCCCCACGGGAGGTGCTCGGCGCCTTTTACGTGAAACCTGTTGCCGGTCGTGGCAATGCCTAAACCAAAGTTATTGCCTTCTCTTAAATCATCTAAATCTGCCATTTCTATATGTATATATTAAGTTGTTTATTCGTTTTTCGCTCCGCACCTTGCCAAAAGGCCGTCCAGAGCATATTCTGAGAGGGGGTAAATCACTATACGACTGAGCCCTATTCACTATACGACTGAATGGCATTCAGTATACGACTGAGCCCTATTCAGTCGTATACTGAATCAGGCTCACTCCGGAACAGCGATTACCGGCACCGTATCCGGCACCGTTTTGTATTTATTTTTCATTATAATGCCTTTGCAAAGGCATCGAACATGCACGACCAGGAAGAAGCTCCGGAGTCGGCATAACCGATGGAACGTTCGCCGTAATTGCGTGCACGCCCAAAGTTCGCCTTCATATCTACGGTAGCCTCGGCGCCTTTCAACGCAGCTTCGGCGCCTGCCGCCAGAATAGCCTTCACATCTGCGGAGTCGCAAGCCTGAATGGCCCCCACCGCAGGTATCAGGGCATCCATCATCGTTTTATCTCCCTGCTGCGCCTTGGTCTGTTTCCTTACGCCTGCCAGTCCTCCGGCAAACATTGCCTTTACACCTGCGGCATCCAGTTCGGTTCCTGCCGCATGGTCGCTCATTCCAAGGAAGAAGCCGCCAAGCAGCGTGCTGGTCGAACCGCTGATTTCCAACATCAGGCTGAAGCTCATGTCGTTCAACATGGATTTGAATTCCGTACCCTTATCCGCCGTGGCAACAAGGGCGGACATGGATTGAACGATGGCCGTTCCATGGTCACCGTCGCCCAGGACGGCATCCAACTTTGAAAATTCATCGGAACGCTCCGTAACGCACACCAGCGCATTACGGAGCATTTCCTTGAAATTATCTATTGTCAACTTGTCCATCTTCCTATTTACCGATAGTAGTCCAGTAAGGAGCATTCGACATTCTGTTGTTCAGATACTCCACGTGGTCATCATCCAGCAGACCGAGAATCATCTGGAAGCCCGCTTGCTCCTGAACCGTCAGCAACTCGCCGATACGGGCGGAAGCCACTTCAATGCCGGCATCTTCCAGTATTTGATGGGCTTTACGGTAAACAATGTTCATCTCCATGTGCGTAGTTGCACCCACACCGTTGATAATGAGTAGCACCTTGTCGCCGGCTTTGGGTTGTACTTTCTTCATCAGCAGGCCAATCATTTCTTTGGCGGTATCGTCGGCAGAAACCAGTTGTTTACGACCGCCGCCGCCTTCTCCGTGTTGTCCCATGCCGATTTCAATTTCACCTTCGGGAAGGTCGGAGATAGTCATACCGTTCTGAGGATGGGTGCACGACTTCATTGCCACAGCCAGCGTTGCGACATTGGCACTGAAGCGTTCGCCTATTTCGATAATCTCGTCCAGCGACTTTCCTTCTTCGGCGGCAGCGCCCACAATTTTAATCAAGGGGACACAGCCTGCCAGGCCGCGACGGTCTTCATTCGGCGTATCAAGTCCGGCGCTGATATCGTCGTGCGTCAATATGGTCTTAACCTTAATGCCTGTACGTTCTGCCAACTGGCAAGCCATATTTGCGCTCATCACATCGCCGGAGTGATTGAGGACAACGAGCAGAATACCGGCTTCACGCTTAAACATCTGCAAAGCCTGGAATAAACGTTGTGCACCCGGGGCGGCGAAAATGTCACCTACCACGGAGCAGTCTAACATGCCATCGCCCACGAATCCACTCAAAGCGGGTTCATGACCGGAGCCTCCCAGAGTTATGACTGCTACTTTATCATCGGCCTTTGCATTGGCGCGTACTATTATGTTTTCTCCGCCCAGAGCTACCTGGTTGCTATATGCCATTACGTATCCTTCCAGCAATTCCGCTGTCAGGTTATCCGGATTGTTTATGAATTTATTCATCATGGTTGTTCTTTTTATTGTTTATTTTTGGGTTAAGGGAGTTATCGCTTCGCTCAGGAGTTAGAGGAGTTATCAGCCCTCAAACGGGCTTAGAAGTTAAAGCCGATACTCTGTTTATACGTTAACTCTTCATATCAGTAGCAAGACTATCGGCTTTAACTCCTATAACTCCTTAACTCCTATAACTCCTGATTTTGTATTATTTCTCAAACTGCATTAACTCTAAGGCGATGCCTTCTTCTTCGATGAAAGCAATCGTCAGTTTCTCTCCGCCCGGCATAGGCTCAACCAGTACCTTTGCATCTTTCAGTTCAGCTTCCAGGTCATCGACTTCGTAGGCGATGTGAGCCACTTTCCGAATCAACTCCGGCATCCAGCTTCCTTCTTCGAAACGCAGATACTCTATTTTATTGGGGCTTTCGTTAAAATTGGTAAGCCACACTTTCAATCCTTCTACATATACTTCACCAGGTTGCGGCGTAGTAGTAGGTACTCCAAAATGATTAATCTTTCTCATGGTTGTATTTTTGAATTTTGAATTATGAATGGATACGCGGACGACGCGGATTAAGCGGATGAACGCGGATTCTTTTTTAATGATAATGGGTGATTAGTGATTAGGGATTAGGGATTAGCAAGAGTATCTCTAATGATAAACAGAAGTATCTTTAATGATAAGCAGAAGTATCTCTATTCTCCTCCTCTTGGGAGGAGGAGAATAGAGATACTACTGTTAATCACTAAACACTAATCACTTATCACTAATTACAACGCTGCCTGCTGATTCGTAAACCGCAAACCGGCATTATCGTGATAACAAGCCCACTCTTCGATGATTGCACCTTCAGGCCCCGCCATCAGGAAATGGAAAGTCTCCAATTCCTTCAGAGTAACGACTTCACCCACATGCTGTATCACAAAATTCTTGCTCTTGATAGGCCCGTGAGAAACCGCGATAGCCGGAGCACCCGGAGTCTCTTCGCCCACTTCGGAGAAATTGTAAGCCCAGCCATGACTCATCATCCACGCCTCATGTTTAGCGGGGAACTCGGTTTTTACATGCGCATGTTCCGGTATCATCTGTCCCGGCAACAAGTAAATGCTGTGTGCAAAGTAACCATGCTCAGCATCGTTAATCCAGAAAATGCCGCCCATACCTACATTCTCAAAATCACCCAGACCGAAATCCGTAAACCAGATATCCTTCTCCATCAACGGAGTGTAGGGCACACCATAAAATTCAAACATGTCGAGAAACGCCTTCTTGGCAGCTTCCTGGTCAAACTTTCCGTCTTTGTAGAAGTCAGCGTTCGTGTACTTCTTCTGATACGTAGCTTTTTCCTGTGTCATCACTTGTTCTGTTTTTTTAGTTTCTGCCGTACAAGAGGCAAGTCCCATACCGCAGGCGGCAATCAATGCCAGGGTTAATACTTCTTTTAATTTCATATTGAATCTATTTTAATAGTTTATAATGCAAATCAGCTTCAACGAAGAATCCCCATTCCTTCTATCTCAATCAACAGTTCCGAGCGGCAAACATCGGTCAGGGTATAAATGGCAGGCAGAGTAGGGTATCGCTCCGTTACAACCTTCCTGGCTTTCTCCATATCCTCCCAACGCTTCACGTAGACCCGGAAGGTGATAAGGGAAGCATCCTCCGTAACGGGAATACCAGCACGGTTGAGGTTGTCGTGAGACACCAGGTATTCTATGTTTTCCAGTGTCGTTACGGTCTGTTGTTCTATTCCGACACCTTCCAGACTTTGTTCACCGCGAATAGCAGCCGTGCCGGAAACATATACAAACCCGTGGTCTTCTTTCCATATAGCCTTGGCACGTTCAAATTTAGGAGTGGTCTTCTGCGACAAAGTAACGTCTTTCTCTCCCAGCAATACTTTCTGCGAATAAGCGTGGGCGGCAACCTGCAACGGATTATCCACTCCGCATACCCGGACGCTGCGGTCTTCGCAAAGCAACACGTCCGCATCAACCATGATGCCTCCCCATTGCGTGCCGATACCCGTTGCTGCCGGATAGCCCGTTGTCCAGTCCGCAGTCTGATAGAACAGCGAACGCGCATCATTGAAATTCTGGTAATGCTGACGGCCGGTTACATCATACGCCGTTATCTTCTCAATATAATTCCACTGGCGTACAATTGTAGAGACAGGCATCTTTTCCGCTTCCAGCACTCGGGCAAACCTGGAAAATACTTCATCGGATTGTTCACGGATTGATTGACGCAATACATCTCCCGTCACACCGCTCAAGAAAAGGCGCTTGCATCCTTCCCGTTCTATAGTTATGTAGGGTGTATCTTCCTGCGTCCGGTATCCTATCATGTCCTGCGGAGTTAATACCACCTCGTGCACCTCCATCACCAAGCCCATCGACTGGGGCGGTTGCGCCACATAGCTTACCAGAGGCGCATTCTCTTTAAAGTATCCTTTCACCGCTTCCCTGATAAAGGCAAAACGCTCCACATATTCCTCATTATCTGCCGGAGCGCCAAATATCACCATGCGCACAGGAGTATAAACAGACTTATATTCTCCCAGCAATTGTGCCAGCATTTCCTTGAAAGGAGCTTTCGTAACCTGCAAAAAACGATGAATGATTTCTATATTCTCACGTATTATCATAATTCCTTTTCTTTATCCTTATCCCATAATCCCATCATACATGAATTTACGAGAGAAACTCTGTGTCTCTGCGCCTCAGTGTTTAATCACAATGAATTCACGTATTCGGCAAGTTCTTCGGCTTCTTTGGCGGATATCTTCTTTTCTATGCCATGCTTATGCACCGTGAATACTTCTTCCATTGTTGCGGCTCTTCCGTCGAACAGATAAGGAGCCGTACGCCATACTTCACGCAAAGAAGGGGTATCCCATCCTTGCTCAAATTCAATATCCACACCGATACGATATACTTTCATATCCGTATAATAGGGGCCGGAATGACATCCGTCACAATTGAACTTCTCGTAAATCTTACGTCCGCGTTCGGCCTTCTCCGAGAGTTTGCCGTTCACCAAGTAAGGGCTGGCAACCGGGGTTAACGACATCAGGTATTCGTCCACACATTCTGCAAACTCTTCGGGCAAATCCGTGAACTGGATAAGTTTATATCCGGCGCGTACCGCCAATTCGGCAGAAGCGCGGATACCGGAAATCATAGACGGAGGAGTGACATGCGAAAACAGCAACGTCTTGCAGTTCTTCGAATTACCTATACCGTCGTTCATCAAGTCCCAGTTCATAGCATCCATGCGCGCATCACCCGGATGGCATCCGTTGCACGACTGCCAGTTCTGGAAACAATGTCCGGCATCATTGAAATACTTTTCTCCACGCTGTATCCTGCTCTCTGTACGGTTCTTCACCATAGCGATGGTCTTAACGTCCGCTGTATTCAAATCCACTATATTTAATGTATCCGAGAAGTAAGTAGGAATTATGGCCGCCCCATCTTTCAGCATCAGGCAGCGCGGTCCGTTACCTTCCAGAGCTATCCGCTTACGCAGACCGTACAGGAAGCGCAAGTCATACGCCAGAGCATCCTTCTGTGGATACTGTTCAAACTTCCGGATAAATTCGGGATAGTCTATCACACTGATTTCATGCGTACCGGAATGGCTGATTACAATTTTATCTTCCGTACATTTCACATCCCAGATGCCTGCGGCGCCCCGTTCCGGTTCGTCCAGCAATACGGCGCCTTCAAAGTTCAATGTGGACAGGTTGACTATGCTCACGGCGCTGGTATTCATCCAGCCTTGCTGTAACTGGGAAGTAGGAACCTGGAAGCGTCCCAGATTATGGGTAACCAGCAAATAACGTCCATCGGGAGAAAGCGACATTCCACGCAAAGCATTACTCCCATTGGCCAACTGTATATCTTTTATCTTACGGAAACTGCCCATGTCGATTACCGAGACACACGCCGCTACTGTATCCACATCCGCCCGCTGCATGGGAAGGAAATTAGTAACAAAGAGGCGCTTGCCTTCCTTATCAAAGACAACAGATTTGGGTTCGCGCAATACTTTTACCGTTCTTGATATGCTCTTCCCGCTTCTATCCAACTCCGATACCGTACCTGCAAATTGGTTACAGACATACAGTTTGCCATTATCCGCATTCACCAGAGGCGAGCAGGCGCCGGATGCCGTCTCTACAAATATCTTTTCCGAAAGATTGGAGGCAGATAAGAAGTAAACTCCATTTTTCCGTTCGCCGGCTACAGTGACGTAAATCCCGTCTTCATCGGCGGCAACTCCCGTCGGCACTTCATCCAACTCCCACTCCTGCAAACGTTCTTTATAATCCGGGGAATAAACAGTCACTTTACGAATGCCCTTTTGAGACACAATCATTCCGGATTTATAGGGAGCAATGCCCGTTATAAATAATGGAGTACCCTCCGGCGCTTCCGTAGTATAAGTACGAGTAGTAAATGAAAACAAAGATACCGCTAAAACTGCCGGTACTATTATTCTGGTGATAATACGACTTGTATATTTCATAGTGATTATATTTCGCTTATTTTTCATATCACAAAGATAAGACATCTCCCTATGCGAGAGTTATCAAATGTGTATCATAGTATTGCAATAATGTCTCAAAATCTTCGAGACGCATCCTTACTCTTGTATTTTCTCTGTTTTCTCACTATTCATTTGCACAAATTCCGAAGGAGTGAATCCATAGAGAGCTTTGAACGAATTAGAAAAATAAGAGTGACTGTTGAAGCCTAAAAGGTTTGCTACCTCAGATACAGTTATATCAGAATCCTTCAGATAACGTAACGCTACTTCCAGACGTTTATTCCTGATCAGTTCCGTCGGAGAAAGTTCGGATATAGCCTTTATCTTACGGTAAAGGTTGGCACGGCTGATACCTATTTGTGTACAGAGCATGTCTACACCCAGATTCTGATCGGAGATATTCTTTTCAATGACCTCATACAGTTTTTGAGAGAAACGTTCGTCCGCCGAGGTGGTATTTACTCCTACTACTTCGGGTGAAAAGCGCTTTCCATACAGTTTCTTCAGTTGTTCCCTGGAGCGCAACAGGCTCCGGATACGGATACGAAGCACATCCATGCTGAAAGGTTTGATGATATAATCGTCCGCCCCCGCCTGGAAGCCCTCTTTGATGTGTATTACCATAGAACGTGCCGTCATCAGTATTACCGGAATATGGCCGATGCGGATATCATTCTTAATCATAGAAGTAAGTTCCAGTCCGTTCCGCTTAGGCATCATGATATCGCTCAGCACTAAATCGGGGAAGAACTGCACAGCCTTTTCATATCCCTTTACGCCATTTGCCGCTTCTATGATTTCGTAATCATTTTCCAGCGCTTTATACAGGTAATCCCGCACATCCTTATCATCTTCTACCAGAAGAATGACTGGCTTTTTGGGTATATCTCCCGTTACCGGGAACGGAGATTCTTCCACAGGTTGCGCAAATGCCGTATCGCCGATGGTATCCATAGGCATGAAATCCATCTCTTTCTCTGTAAATGCTTCACGGGATACGGGAAGCAGAACAATAATACGGGCGCCTTCCCGACCATCTTCACGGTCTTCAATGCGGATTGTTCCTCTATGCAACTTTACGATGGAGTGCACCAGACTAAGACCGATACCGATTCCGGGAATATTCACTCCGGATGTCTCGGGAACCTGGTAGAAAGGCGTAAATACCTTATCACGTTCCTGAAGCGGGATACCGTGACCGGCATCTACTACCTGCAGCATCATATATGTGGCAGAAGAAGCGACTTCCTTACGATATTCTTCCTTCAGTTCATCAGCGGGAATACGTTCGGCGGACATACGTATATCCTTACCGGAGGAGGTGTACTTAAAGGCATTGGAAAGCAGGTTGAAGACCACTTTTTCCAGTAATACTTTATCATACCAGCCGCGGAACTCCTTATCCTTGCAATCAAGCGTAAAGGTTATTTCATGGTTTTGCGCCACCTGGTTGAAGGCGCAATATATTTCGGCAACAAACTCATACACGTTGTTCTCCGTAACCTTCAACTCCATTGTGCCGCTTTGATTTTTCTGCAAGTCCATCAACTGATTCACCAATAGATAAAGCCGTTGGGCATTCTTGTAGATAACGGTTAGTTTATCGCGCAAGTCCGTACCTATATCCATCCGCTTCACCAATTCTTCAAAAGGTGTGATAATCAGCGTCAGCGGCGTGCGCAGTTCATGAGCGAAATTAGTGAAGAGATGCATCTTTGCCCGGTGAAACTCTTCTTGCCGTTGCTTGTCCTTTTGTTCCATCCGCAGCTTCTCCCTTAAACGACGACGGGCGCTAACATAATGAATCACTGTATAAACCGCCCATATAGCAAGTATCACATATAATAGATATGCGTACCAGGTACGCCACACAGGAGGTGCGATAATAATCTTCAGGGTCTTTCCTGTTTCATTCCAGACATCATCGTTATTGGAAGCCTTCACGTGAAAGAGGTATGACCCCGGGCGTAGATTGGTATAATAGGCCGCACTGCGATTTGCTACATAATTCCAATCCTTATCATACCCCTCCAGTTTATAGGTGTACCGGTTCATTTCCGGATTGATGAAGTTCAAAGACTTATAACTTATCGTCAGATTGTTTTGATTATGTTGCAGGCTGACGACTTCTTTCTCGTTGAGCAAGCAGTCCAGTATGCCAGTTTCGTCTCCCGGTTGTATCGCCTGGTTATTCACTGACAAACCTTCCAGTACTACCGGCGGTACAAAACGATTGGTAGGCATCTCCGGTGTATAGAAAGTAATGAAGCCATCGTTGCCCGTAAAGCACAGCGTACCGTCGGGCATAGCTACACCGCCCCGGTAAGTAAACTCACGCAGGAAAATGCCGTTATTGAACGGGAAGTTCTTAATCTCTTCCGTAACCGGCGAATAACATGAAATGCCCTGCAATGAACTCATCCACAAGTTTCCGTCAGCCCCTTCCAGTAACTTACATACATCGCCGCTCATCAGTCCGTCACTTTCCGTCACCCGGCGCAATACGCCACCGTCCTGTTTGTCTAACTGAAAGATGCCACCGCCGTAGGTAGATACCCATACATCGCCGGATTTCGCAAGCAATATGGAAGAAATGTAATTGCTCGGTATTTGCCGTTTCCTGTCGGAATGGGAAGAATTAAATACCGATACTTCACCCGTACGGACATTGTAACGGTACAGTCCCGCAGGGCGTGTACCTATTAATAATACGCCGGGACTTTCTTCGACCATGCAACGAATGGAAGAGAAATGCAGTTTTTCTCCATTCAACCCGGTAAACTCCGTTTTCCGTTCACCCGAAGGAGTAAAACAAGTCAGGGTATATCCGCTTTTCGATGTGCCTACCCACAGGTTTCCGTCTGCATCGCGTACGATATCATACACTACAAGGTCTACCGGATATTTATAGAACAGCGAAAAACGATGGGTAGCAATATCAAAACGATAGACTTCACCCAGCGCCGTACCGCACCAGATGTAATCGTCTTCGGCATATACCGTCTTGAATACGTTGGAATTATTAACGGAATAGCCTGTTTTGTCAATCAAGTGAAACTTGGCTTCACCCGTAGAGATATCATATTGCAGCAGACCGTTCCCTTCGGTTGCTATCCACAGGCGTTTATGCTTATCCACACAGGCTGTTCCGTAGATTCCTGTCTGCAAGTTCAGAGCTTTACCCGGTGCGTGATGGACAAAGCGATCGATAAGAGAACTCAGCCAGGTTACTCCACCGGCAAAAGTACCAATCCACAACGTGCCGGTATGGTCTATGCAGAAGGAGTAGACAGAGAAATGCCCCAGCGCGCGCCCGGGTTCCTCATAACCGGAAACCTGGCTTATATTATCAGTGAACGATGAATATGCATAGATACCGTCGAATGTTCCTATCAACATCTCCTCGCCCCATTCGGCAAGACAACGGACGTAATTATTCTTCAAACCGCTATTGGCTGAGGTATAAGACGTAATCTTATTATTGCGAGCATCAATCCGGTTCAGTCCGCCTTGCTGGCAGCCTACCCAGATGCGATGGTAAGAGTCTTCATAAAGAGTAGAAACATTATTATCCGGCAGACCCGTCAGGCGGTCGTAGTGGTTAATCACCTGCATTTGTTTGTTGCATTGATAAACGCCATTCAGCACCGTGCCAATCCAGAAATTCCCGGCTTTATCTTCCAACAGAGCAGAAACGGCATTGAGGCCTCCGGCAAAGTTGACACTCTCAAAGCGGTCTTGCTCCGGCAGAAAGCGGCAAAGTCCGTTACGGGTTCCTGCCCAGACTTTGCCGGATTGGTCAACCAGAAGGGAGTAGATATTTGCATGGGGCAGTCCGTCCGAGGTAAAGTAGTTACGGATACGTCCGGTATGCAGGCACATACGGCTTAACCCACGCCCGGTACCAATCCACAGGGAATTGTCGTTTCCCTCGCAAATGGCGTTGATTTCGTTATCTGCTAAGCTCAGAGAGTCGCCCGGATGATGGCGGAAGACAGTATATTCGCTACCGTTATAGCGATTTAGTCCATTGCGTGTTCCCAGCCAGAGATACCCCCGGGTATCCTGGCATATAGCCATCACGGAAAGCTGGGAGATTCCTTCGTTCAGCTTCTGGCTGTAAAAGAAGGAGTATTTAGAACGTTCCGCCCACAGGGATATTGTGGATAATGAGAAAGCTAAAAAGAGCAGCAATGTTTTCTGTTTCATTAATTTATAGACGGTATTTGTCTACAAATATAGGAAAAGTAAAGGGATAAACAGGGGATTTAAAGTGTTTTTCTTATTTTTGTGCGAATCAGGAGTTAAAGGAGTTATCGGTCTCAGGCGGGCTTAGGAGTTAAAGCTGATACTAAAGCAATTTCTCATTCAACACCATATCATCCGCCAACGGCTGATGATATATATTTATGCCTAAAGCAAAAGTTCCCGCGTCACCGGTAAGGGTGCACAGGAACTGATTGTTACGGATATACGTCGAAAGACGTAGACTTACCGAAGCGGGCAATATCAACCCAACGGATTGTCGTCTATGCCACCATTGCCGGAGCCGCCCTGGTTGCCGGAATTACCTTGACTATCACCGTCAGAGAGCTTCATGCCATATTCTTCCCAGAAGATATTGGCGCTAACCATAGAACGGGTAGTCACCTGATTTCCACTATTACGCCCCACTTCAGGAATGAACCGGACACGTACTCCGTTAATCTGCGAAGCGCTTACCTCTTCGACCGTCTGCACGCCTCTCTTGGTAGAGGAAGCCGTGTAATAGAATGTACCTATTCCGTCAATCTTCACTGTACGCCCGTTTCCCATATAGTTGCTCAGAACTATACCAAGATTCTGCATTACTGCATACGCATCACCGCGGGTTACCGTGGAGATAGTGGACAACTGTTCAGCTACTTCGCGAGTAGTTACCGGCTTACCTACCGTTACCGATTGAGGATACCACAAATTGTTTACTTTCTTTTGAATTCTTTTAAAAAATGCCATAATCGTAATGTTTTTAATGATTAATTTAATAATGTTTGATTTCTCTTATCTTATTCAAGAAGCGAGGGTTTTCATCGTGAGGCCTCAACGATTAAGCCTGCCGCTTTTCTCAAATTTGATATTGCAAAGGTAGGGCGAAATGTAAGGCGAGGCAAGAAAACGGCATCTACAACCGGTTTCTATAAATCACTGATAAACAATCAATTAGCAAATTCCAATCTCTACAGGGGAGAACGAGAAAAGAGGGCAAGAAGCCCAATAATATGGCATGGTCTCTACAATCAAAAATGTAAGTGGCTGATAATGAGGGGTGATATTTTTGTATGCTCTACAATTTTGCGTAAACAAACTATTTGAGTTAGAGATATGTGGAATTATACAATGATTCTCTCTACTAATAACCATAAGTAGCGTTTTTAATAAATTTTTGGAGCGTTTTTAAAGAATATGCCCAACGTTTTTAAAAAACGTGGGCAACGTTTATTAACAGCGGAAAAGAGGCTTTAAAACCTGTCGCTGATATACTCACTAAACCACGCCCGGAACATATTCTGAAAGGGGGTAGTCTCAGTATACGACTTAGCCTATCTCACTATACGACCGAGATACCCTAAGTCGTATACTGAGGGTACCTCAGTCGTATACTGAGACTACCCCCTCTCAGAATGTGTTCTGAACAGGGTTTTGAGCAACCATGGGGCGAAGTAAATTACCTTAAGTAAATGTTCATAATTAGTTTATACTTTGATAGTATCTGTCATGCTGAGCGTAGTCGAAGCATCTCCTCTTCGGAAATACAAAGGAAAAGAGATCCTTCGACTACGCTCAGCATGACAGATACTATAAGGTAATTAAACATGAGTACTTATGTGGTATAATTATGAACAGCTACTTATTCTAATTTTAGGGGTGACTGAGAAGAACTCTTCTCAGCCACCCCCGATCCTGATTATCTATTTACCTAACTAACCTACATGTTATCTTAAGGGATCGAAATCACCGTTTTCCCAACCAATCGTCTGCTGCAACTTAGGATTCTGTTCGAAATGCTTGCGAGATAATCCTTGGAAGTAATAGTTATCCTTCACATCCCACTGGTAGGTTTCGTCGATTCTCCATATCTGTGTAGTGAAATACTTGAAGTAATTCTTCGTCATTAATTCCGGATCGCTCTTTATCATTGTAATAAAATCCCTCCGCGCCATAGAAGCATATTCATCTTTCACCTGAATTTCAATTCTGTTGCGGGAATATCCCTGCATATCGGTGAATATCTTACGGCGAAGCAAGTCCCAGAAACGCTTTCCTTCATACACTAACTCGATATGGCGCTCATAAAGAACCGCTTCGATAAGTTCCTGTTGGGTCATGTTTGCCTTCAACCCATAGAGATTATCGGTATTGGCTGTGATACCTGCACGTTTACGGATATCTTTCAGAATGGTGTAAACTTCATCTGATTTATTACCCACTTCGGCGGCACATTCGGCAAGGTTCAGCAATACTTCGGCATAACGCATTTCAATCCAGTCCATGTCACCGTGGTCTTTAGCTTCGGTTGCCGTTTTTTCGGGGATAGAGAACTTGCATGAGTAAAAGCCCGTACCTGTTGGGCTGTGTGTATCTTCGCCACCTTTATACGTGTACATACAACCCTGGAACCATTCCGGCATACCATTCAATGGATATTCGGCTCCATTATAAACAATGACGTCATAGAAACGGGGGTCACGGTTCAGCCAGAACATTCCGGTAGCATCTGTGGCAGTTGGGTCAAAAGCCTCTTTCACGCCATCAGTATCTACATCTACTCCGGGAGCGGTACCATCGGCCATTGGAAATGCTAATGCCATGTCTAATGTGGGGTGATGGTTACCGGTGGCTCCTACCGAGAATTCCAGCGGACGAAGACCTGCCATAAAGTTATGCACCAGTACAGGGTCCAGGAAGCGGGTAGTAATCACTGTTTCCGAAGTTGTCTCTTTGGTCCAGATTTCATTATAGACAGGATGTAAGGCCCGCTGTCCGTTGTCCGACAGTTCCTTCTGAGCTGCTTGGCAAGCTGTGTAAGCTGTTTGCCAACGGTTGCGGTCATTAGCCGGATTAAACTGTTCGCTGGCATAAGTCAGCAACACACGTCCTTTGAAGGCCATGGCCGCCCCTTTGGTAATACGGCCGAAATCGTTTTCCCCCCAAACGCTTGGTAATGAGGAGGCTGCATCATCCAGGTCTTTAATTATCTGGTCAATACATTCTTTTGCAGTATTGCGGGTTACGTACAAGTCGTCGCTTCTGTCCTGCGGAACTAAAATCAAAGGTACGCCACCATAGATTTTAACCATTTGGAAGTATTGATAAGCGCGCAGAAACAGGGCTTGGGCTTTGATACGATTCCGGACTTCTTCGGGCAAGCTGCCGCCATCAATGCTGTTCAGCAATACATTGATTGTGTATATCTTATCGTAAGGCCAATATTCGCTTAACGGGCCTCCCGCAGTAGCGACAGCAGTCAGACGCCCATGGATAAAGTCGCCACCACCATTACCTTCATCACTATACTTGGAATAGTCACCACTAAATCCCGGCAGGTTATCTTTATAGCACTTGTCCAAAAAAGCCGTAGCCAGAATTTCACTACTCCATGTCGCTTTTTCACTGACGGCTGTCAGGTCATCTTTATCCAATACAGCAGTACAGCCGGTTAATCCGGCTAATCCGCTCAATGCCAATGCTGTTATTGCTATTATATGTTTTGATTTCATTGTATTGAAGAGTTTTATGTAATTAGATCGTTATATTCAAACCAAATGAGATGTTTCTCATAACCGGATAGTCTGAAATACTGGTAGCTTCCGGGTCCATCCATTTCACGTCGTCCTGCAACAAGAAGAGATTTGTGCCATTCACGAAAAGCCTTACCTTATCAACACCTATCTTCTGAATGAGGGTTTTGGGTAAATCGTAAGATACGGAGATGTTTTTGCAACGTAAGAAAGAAGCATTACGTACCCAGAAGGAAGAAGCTTCATTGTTCTTATATTGCTGAGCGCCTGGCATTGAAGCATTCGGGTTTTCCGGAGTCCAGTGGTCATTGTAATATTTGAATGTACTTGTGTGAGCATTGATACCATTACCGCGGAAGTCCATCAATTTCTCATGTCCCGCCATACCTTGGAAGAAGATGTCGAGCATGAAACCTTTCCATCTGCCGCCGATAGTGAAACCATAAGTTATGGGCGCAATCGTTTTTTCAATAATAACCTGCTGGTCGTCGGTAGTGATAATTCCATCCGGACTGTCACTTTGAGGGCCACGAACATCTTTATAAATCAGCATACCTAAACCCGGTCTTTGTCCGAGGATAGTCATATTCGGGTTTTCCGTCATGTATTGTTGCAGTTGCTCTTCCGTACGAATCATGCCGACACACTCGTATCCCCATGTACGCCCCAAAGACTGGCCGATTTCTGATTTATATGGCCGAATGTTTTCCGCCTCATCTTTCTTAGACCACCAACTGTTGGCCAAGCTGAAGTTACCTCTCAGGTAATAGTCAAGTTTGCCGATTCTGTCGTTAAATCCCAACTCTATTTCGAAGCCGCGTGACTTAACCTCTGAATAATTTTCCTTAGGCAGAGATGCGCCGAATGTGGTAGGTACGCTTACATTCAGGTTGTCGAGGATGTCATAGGTACGTCTATAGAAGTATTCAAAACTGAAATCAATCTTATTATTGAACCAGCGGCTGTCAAAACCAATGTTATAGGAAGTTGACTTTTCCCAGGTTAAATTCGGGTTAGGTACTTCCTTTGGTTCCAGACCATAAGACAGGCCATTGAATACGGCACCGGTAGTAATACCATAGCGAGCCATCCATTGCCAACCGCCGATAGCGTCATTACCCAGTGTAGCAATAGAACCGCGAAGTTTCATATAGTCAATAAACTTAATGTTTTCTGAGAAGAACGGTTCGCTGGAAATGCGCCATCCGGCTGATACTGAGGGGAAGAAGCCCCAACGTTGTGCAGGAGCGAATTTAGTTGATCCGTCCACACGGAAAGCTGCCTCCAGCAGATACTTGTCTGAATAAGCGTAATTAAGGCGTCCTACATAAGAAAGCCGTCCGCTCTCACTTACAGAACCGGCACCTACGATAGATTCGGATGCATCGCCACTGGCGCCGAAGAATTCCGGCATTTCCCAAGTGATGAGTTTATTACGCTGTGCATCGAATCTTTCGCTCTCACCTTCTGCCTGCTCATAAACGAACAGAGCGCTCAGGTCGTGATTACCGAATGTACGATCATACGTTACGAACAAGTTCAACTGATATTCTTCTGCTAATTGATTTTCTTTATATACATAGTTACCATCATCGCGAGTCTTGGTAGATACCACTACGTTACTCGGGTCGATGTAATGGTTATTGGTTCCGGCGGTCTGGAAGTTATACATCTCGTACGGGAAGTTCACCTTCTTAATCAGGTTATTGTTCAATGTACGATTGTATTGCATCTTCAGTTTTAAACCCTTCACAAACGGTACCCGATATTCGGCAGTGGCGTTAACATTGATATTCTGCCATTTCTTAGTATGTAACCCTGATTCTTCGCTGATAAGCATCAGCGGATGCCATTCGATAAAGTTACCTACCGGCATACCGTCAATCATACTCGGAATCATTTTAGTACGCAGCAATAAGCCTTTGTATAAGTCGTTCATACGGTCGCGGTCGCCATCCGATTTCCAGTTGGGTTTGGTATCTTTTCTATTATCGGTACTCAAATTCAAGCCAACAGTAAAGTCCTTGCTGATATCGGCATCGACACTGGCACGGAAATTATATTTGGAATATTTCAGGTTGTCGAATGAACCTACATTATAGAAATAAGAACCGCCAATGAAGTAACGCACCTTCTCCGTACCACCCGTTATGTTGAGAGCATGGCGGGTAGCCCATGGATCTCTCCACGCATCATCAAGGAAACTGTAATCCGTACTCTTGAAGTGGGTCAATTCATCATCCGTAAACCAACCGGCTTTCGTAGTAGGGTCTTGTGGCTCCACATTCGGATTCCATATCTTATTATTAAGATAACCTTGTCTTTCCCTGTCATTCAGATAGATAGCATGCTCATAAGCGGTTAATGTTTCCGGAATCATGGCCGCTAAATCAATACCTATGGTACCGGTATAGTTGATTGTAGGTTTGGCATTGCCTCCTTTTTTAGTTGTAACCAGCACTACGCCATTAGCAGCGCGCGAACCGTAAACCGCTGCAGAAGCACCATCTTTCAAGACAGAAACATTGGCGACTTCACTTGCGTCCAATGCGTCAAATGACATCTTATCTCTTACTACACCATCAATAACGTAGAGTGGGTCAGAGTTATTGGGTGTGCCTTTAGCGCGTACACTAAAAGATGCGGAAGTGCCCGGCTTACCTGTACCCTGACTAATATATACACCCGAAAGACGTCCTGCAAGAGCGGAAGAAAGATTAGCCGAAGGGAAATCCTCTATTGCTTTTGCATCTACGCTTGTCACACTACCGGTCACACTACCTTTTTTCTGCGTACCGTAACCGACGACCACAACTTCATCCAAAGACTGCGAATCTTCGACCAATACCACTTTCATATTACTCTCGGTTACTACTTTAGTTACTTCTTTATAACCGATGTAAGTGAATTTAAGAGTTGCGCCATTGGCGCATTTAATAGAGAAATTACCATCCATATCAGTAATACCTCCATTAGTTGTATTCAATTCTACAACTGATACCCCAATTAATGGTTCTCCATTTTGATCTTCTACCGTTCCTGTTACTATCATGTCCTGAGCTTGTGCCGCAGTACTAACAGAAAAGCTCAACAGTACCAACAAGATACACCATAATAGCGATTTTGATTTACATTCTTCCTTTTTCATCAAATTGTTTTTTTTCATTAAACTTCGGGTTCTATTCTCAGTTGCAAACAAACGATATTTTTTCCAAACGATATTTAAGAATTGTATCAAATGCTATTAATTATATCTCAAGTCAAAGAGTTTTTTGTGGTTATGAAATATTAGTCCTGTTTTCTCGTGCCTGTTTTTATCTCATGTTTGTATGCAGGAAGATCAATAAGAGTGGTAGTATCAGTGTTCAGGTTAAGAATATGAATTGCCATGTTGCATGATTGCACAGCAATTCATAATTCATGCGAATCAGAAGTTAAAGGGGTTAACATATTCTGAAAGGGGGTAGTCTCAGTATACGACTTAGGGTACCTCAGTATACGACTGAGATACCCTAAGTCGTATACTGAGATACCCTAAGTATGGGAGTGAATTATCAGCACCATATCGGGTGCTGTTTTTTATGCAATGTGTTGCTTAGTTAACAAAAGAGCAACCTTCAGATATTGAGCAATCTTCAAATATCCACCTTCACCGTCGCCCCCTCCATTATACTTTTCTTCAATACCGCCTTACCGCCTTTCAGTACCTCCACCTGCAATTTCTTTCCGGCACGGGATACCCGGATATCGAACTCGGAATTGAAGGCGCGGACACGATTAAGATTCATGTACTCCCACTCCTGCGGCAAACGAGGTGTTAGTTCGAAGCTACGCAGTCCCGTGGGGCGAATGCCGAAAAGCCCTTCGGTATAAATCCGGCAATACAATCCGCTTTCGGCGGAGAGATGGCGCTGGTTGCCTTCGGGCCATGCCTCAATGGCATAAGGTACATGGTCGCCCAACAGGCGACGCTGCGAATACTTCTTCAGGAAACCCATTCCTCTTTCCACTTCTCCGGCAGCAATGGTGCCGCGCAAAGCATACAAAGTGCTGCGGTCCCAGAATGTTTCGGTACCGGCTTGCGTCAGCAATCCGTCGTTCGTCCAGAGGCGGGGCGAGAACAGCGCATCAATAGTGCCTTGCGTGCGGGTATATATGCCCATAACAAGCGGCATACAAATCCAGGAACGCAGAATATCGTTGCCTTCATAATAACGGTAACTGTGGAAGCCTTCTATCTCGTAACCGAAATGTGCTTCTATCGCCTGCTCCAAGTCACGGGCTTGTTCGCGGTAGGCATTCAGTTGTTTGGACGCCACGCCAAGGTCGCGTCCCAGCATAACGGCGGAACGCAGGGCGTCGTAATAAAGCGTAGAAGTGCAAAGATTCGCATCGCCTGCCGGGAAGCGATTTTCCAGTTCGTCCGAGTTGGAAGCAACCACGCCGGCGGAAGTCAGTTTGCGTTTGCAGTACTCCAGGCACCATTCGATAAGAGGCCACAATTCGCGCGCTTCCTCTTTGTCGCCATGCGCCAGGGCATAGCGGGCAGCGCCGTAAGCAATCATAGCGCCGTCTCCTCTGTCTTTCGCACCATGCCAGAAGCTGACGCCTTCGGAGATAATGGAACTCGGAATCGGTTTATACTCCGGATTCATGTAACGTGCAAAGTGGCGGAACGAATTCAGCGCCGACCGGTTGCCTGTGTCATAACCCAGAAACGGGAAGAAAGGATTGATGTACTCTGCCTGGTCATTAGCCCAGACTGCCGCATAGTAGGCCTCACCGCCGGGACCATGCATCAATCCGCCTTTGGTAAGGTATATGCTCTCGGCGCCACGCAGTTTGGCAAAGGCAAACATACGGTTCAGGACAGGGTCGGGCGTATCAAGTACCAGATTCTCCCACCACTGGCGGATAAGGGCTTCGCGTGCGGCACGTTCGCTGCGGATATTGACGGATGAGAATACGGCTTCATTCGGGATTGACTGAACATCAGCCGATTTCCTGCCGCAGAAGATGGCGTGGAATTCGAGCGTCTCACCCGGTTCCAGTACAAAAGTACCGCTTTTGGAGAGGTTGGCCTCGATATGGTAAGCGCCATACACACCTGCTTCTTGCGGAGTGGTATAGATGACGCGCCACTGGGGTATGCGCAGGGTTATCCGGTTGGCGCTGTTATTCTTAAAGATGTACTCTTCGTAGTAGTGCGCCGCCTCGGTGGAGGGATAGAGCAGGCGGGTCAGGCGCACAGCATTCTTCAGCTCGGCACGTCGGTGGATATAACCGAAACTGCTCTCTACGCGCATGATGCCGTTGAAAGTAATGTCTTCGACTTGTTCGTTCAGCAGAGTCTGGTCGTCCACAGTTACCAGGGCGGGGATGTTGACGTCGAAACGTTGTTTCAGGTTGTTCTGGGTTTTGTTAGGTTCCATGCGGAGCATGGGGAAAACCAGGCTGCGGTTGAGGTGAAAGCGTTTCTGCGCATCCACCCCGTAGCGGAGAACAACGGAAAGTTGCTGGCCGCTCATTTCCAGATGGTCGTCATGGGGAATATTCTGATTGATATTCCAACGGATGGAGCCATCGTTCTGAATAGCCCACCGGTCTTCTGTCTGCGCCACAGCCGACAAGGCGGTTAAGGCGAAAGAGAGAAGTAAAAGGTTTCTTTTGAGGTTCATAATAGTATAATATATGGTATTGTTTTATATAGATGTTTCAACACAGAGGCACAGAGAGACAGAGTTTTTCTTTGTTGAACACAGAGATGCAGAGAGTTCTTTTTATTGAACACAGAGGTACAGAGACACAGAGTTTATTTTTCTTTTAAGAAGAGAACATAAATGAGAGCACACAGAGAGGAGGCGACTACGTCGCAGAGAAAAGAACTCTCTGTGTCTCTGTGCCTCTGTGTTCAATAAAGAAAAACTCTCTGCATCTCTATGCTCAACAAAGAAACTCTCTCTATCTCCCTGTGTTTAATAAACCACCAGCACCGCACTCTCAAACTGAGTATTCAACGGATTTTCCAGCCCTTGCTCCATCAACTCGGCTCCGGTAAACACCTTTCCATTGGCAGGGAAACGGGAAACCACTCCTTTGGGAAGGCTTACCTCCTCGACGCGATATTTCCTGTCAGCCTCAAGCCCTCCAAGCCTTACCCGCGATTCGTTGCCATCCTTCGTCTGGTAAAGGTAGACCACCGCCTGTTTCTTATCCACCGCAACATAACTCAAAGACGCTAACGGCGATTCATAAGGAGAAACCAGACGGTAAAGCTCACCGCGCATCACCAATGGACGTATCCGCTCCTTATACAGTTTCACCGCATCGGCTATCCGGGCGCGTTCTTCGGCCGTTGCCTTATCCAGCGCCAGGTCAATGCCAAACGCGCCGCTCAACGCTACGTCAATAGCCATCTTCAAATGACGCTTACCCATGCGGGTGACGTGAGCCGAAATCGTATTGGCAGGGAAGAAATGCGAAAAGCCCCACTGTATCTTGATACGCCCCAACGGGTCTGTATTATCACTGGGCCAGAATGAATGGAAATAAGGCATCGCGCCATAGTCCACACGCCCCGAACCACCTGCGCAAAGCATCGCCATTACGTTGGGGAAACCTTTGGCAAAACGATCCATCAACTGGTAGAGCGCCCGGTTATAGTCTATCCAGAGGTGGCTTTGATTGGCCGGTTGCAGATAAGACGACCCCGGTTGGGTGATGTAGCGGTTGCAATCCCACTTCACGTAACTGATGTCCGGATTGGGGCGCAGAGTCTTGTCGATAATACCCCATTCAAAGGCCTGTACCTCGGGGCGCGTCAAGTCGAGTATCTCCTGATGACGGCCAAGTATCGCTTCGCGCCCGGGTTGGGTAATAATCCAGTCGGGATGCTTCTGATAGAGTTCGCTTTGCGGATTCACCATCTCAGGCTCCAGCCAGATACCAAAACCGACTTTACGCTTCAACGCTTCCCCGGCGATGTACGACAGTCCACGGGGAAGTTTCCTGGTAGAAGGTTCCCAGTCGCCCAGACCGTGCTTGTCGTCGTCGCGCGAATACGCGCCGTTGCCAAACCATCCGTCGTCCAGCAAGAAAAGCTCTGCACCTACCTGGCGGGCGCCGTCAAAGAGTTGTTTCAGACGCTCTTCATCGAAATCACAATGCGTAGCCTCCCAGTTATTCAACAGGACGGGACGGTCTTTCTCCGCATCACGAATAGCGTTAGCCATTGCCCAGCGGTGGAAGCGGCGGCTGACTTCACCTTTCCCCTGCTTGCTGTAAGCATAAAGAATGGCAGGTGTGGTAAATGCGTCGCCACGCTCCAGATTGTACTGCGAGCCTAACGGGTTCATACCGGTGAGCAGACGCAAGTTCTTATTCCAGTCCACATCAAAAGCAAACTGGAAGCTGCCGCTCCAGCGGAGGGAAGCAGCCAGCACCTCACCTTCGTTCTCTTTGGCAGGTGCGTCCAACGAAAGCATAAAAGAAGGAATACGCATCTGATGGGCGCGGATGCCTAATTTGGAGTCCAGTATCTTCACTCCTTCCGAAAGGCGTTCTTCAGCGAGGGTTGCTTCGCGCTTATAGTTGCCCATGAATTGGGTAAGCCAATATTCGCGGGCTTTCACTATAGGAGAGGCGGATGCAAAACGGTGCAGTACCACCTTGCCTTGCTCGTTGTGCGTAACGGTATTCCAGATTTCCATCATGCTGTTGTCCGTGTAGCACTTGATGAAGATATCTACCGTGAACGGATAGGCGGGGTCTTTCAATGAAATAACGGTTTGCTCGATGCCCGGCGCCGGTGTTTCCGTGCGATGCTCCGCGTAATGAAGTTCGGTAGAGGTGTTTCCATCGGTATGGGTAGCCTGGATGGCGGGTTCGGTTAATACTCCGTTTCCATAAGGGGGCAGGAATTCCCATTCGCGCGAGGGCATCTTGGCGGGTGGGGTTACTTCACGTGCGGCATCGCCAAATCCTAATTGATACAGGCGATTGTCCGTTCCAACCATGAAGGTTAGTTTCAGTTCGCCGGATGTAACGGTAAAGAGTTTCTTCACGTTTGGGTTGTCTGCCGCACGCATGGTGAAGCAGCAGAGCAACAGGGTGAATATCCATATATTCTTCATAATCTTTTTTATTGTTGTTAATAAGTAGTACGGTTGCGAAGCGGAGCTTCGCAGGGATTAGGGGATAGGGATTAGTGTTGAATGATTAGCGTTGAATGATTAGGGATTAGGGATTAATGATAAGTAATTAGTGATTAACAAGAGTATCTCTATTCTCCTCCTCCTGGG
>NZ_DBDF01000028.1 GCF_002293435.1 Bacteroides sp. UBA939
CCAACTACTACTAAGTAATTGATTAACTACTACCTGGTAAACCAATCTCTTGCACTGTCATCTTGCATTTTTAACCGCCTGAGAATGCGATATTTCCGCCCGAAGGTAAGGGCGGTTGAAAATACGCGAGTAAAAATCCGTATCTTGCTGATTGATAGAGTGATATCGAAATATATACAACTCTAAAAAATAAAGAAAGCCTCTTTTGAAAGGTTTTTTAACGGCATGTCTCTACTGAACTTATGCGGCTTTTGTACCGGATAGATATGGTTGCCGGACGGGATATATCCGGTTCGCGCACCATATATATCTGGTTCAAGCACCGGATATATCCGGTTCAAGCACGGGATATATCCGGTTCGCACACCGGATATACGCCGTCCGCGCACCATCTATTGATGCTGACTGCAGGAAGCAAACAAGTATTGCATAAATCTCGTATATCAGCCGTGATTCGCACAGGATATTCGTATATATATTCAGAATCTTGTAGCTGTAGTATCTATTTTTCTTTTCTTATCTCATACCTCCGCAACCGCCATCGTCAGTACACTGATGCGTATGCCTTCTATTTCACGAAACACATCGGCGCAGGCTGTAATCGTAGCCCCGGTAGTCAGCACATCGTCTATTATCAGCACATGCTTACCGGCAAGCCCATCCGGGCGAAGAAGTTTAAAGCCACCCTCTACATTCTCCCAACGTTCATAAACAGACTTGCGGGTCTGCGTCTCCGTAGGCTTCTCACGAATCACCAAAGAAGTATCTACATGTATCCCCGTTACCCGGGAAACGCCACGGGTAATCCATTCGCTCTGATTGTACCCGCGGATTCTTTGTTTACGGTAATGCAAAGGAACCGGAATCATCACGTCAATACCTTCAAAGAAGCCTGTCGGCAGCAGCTCCGCCGCCATAAAACGCCCCATAACCGTGCCAAGTTCTTTCCGCCCGCCATACTTCAGTTGGTGCAGAATCCGGCGAAAGTCACTTCCTTTGCGGTAAAAGAAGTATGAAGTGGCACGTTCCACAAAAACTTTCCCCCAAAACATACGTTCCACCGGATTGTCCTCTTTCCTGTGATAATCAGTACGCGGCATGTCTATATTGCAGCGAACGCAAATATCCTCTTCTCCCTCAGCAAGCAGTGTTCCGCAAACCACGCAACTGCGCGGGAAAAAGAGATGGAACAGATGTCCCAGACAACTTTTCACAACATTCTTCATCGGTAACTTTGTTCTATTAGACTTCTTGTAGATTTGTTTTTGTATATGTACGTGTGCTCATATCACATCCCCAGCGGAAGGGCTTCGCGGATAAGCGTCTGCAACTCCGGATGCAAATGTCCGTTTGTGGCGATAATATGATGGGTGTCTATGAAGTTATCATTCCCGTAGAAATCGGTCACGCGCCCGCCGGCTTCCAGCACCAGCAATGCGGCGGCGGCGTAGTCCCACTTACCGATAAAGGCTTCTTCCCAAGCGTCAAGACGTCCCGCAGCCACATAACAGATGCCCAGCGCCGCAGAGCCATTCATACGGATGCCGCCTACCTTGCCATATAAACTATGTAGCAGATGTTCGCCCGTGCGGGCATATTCATTGGAGTTATACGGCAGTTCAATCATCAGGAAAGCATTCTCCAACTGACGCACGTCGGATACCCGCATTCGCTCGCCATCCAGATACGCACCGCCATCTTTCCAACCATAGAAACACTCGTCGCGGCAAGGGTCGTAAACTACTCCAAGCAGCAGTTCCTCTTTTGTACGGAGGGCTATGGATACACAGTAAGGGGTATTGTCGTGGATGTAATTCGTTGTTCCGTCCAAAGGGTCTACTACCCAGCAATAAGGTTCGCCCCGGTAAACGGCTGAATCTTCTTCCGTAATGAAACCTGCTTCGGGCAACAGGGCAGAGAGTTCAGCGACAATCAGCTTCTCCGACTCCTTATCTACATAAGACACATAATCGTGCGCACGCTTCTCTTCCACGTTTTCACGGCGGAATGTTTTCCTTTCTTCCTTGAGGAAGCTACCCGCATTCATGGCAATGCGGCAAACGTTTGCCGCAAGTGATGCTAAATCCATGCTTTATTATTAACATTTTGTAGAGGCTGTGTAAAAGTTAAAGTCTACCATCTTTCATCCGCAGATGGCACGGATTACGCGGATTTGTTTAATACTTAATCTGTGTTATCTGCGTAATCTGCGGATGAAAAATATCTTTTTGGTAGTGTACTTTACTATTGGCACAACTTCTATATTACAATTCAATTATTTCTCTCGCAATCCAGGCACAGGCTTCCGCATCTGCCAATGCATGGTGATGCTGCTTCAGTTCATAGCCACAATAAGCGGCTACCGTATGCAACTGATAGTTCGGAAGTCCCTTAATCCGCCTGCGCGCCGTACTCAGGGTACAATGAAAATCATAGTCGGGATAGTCCATGCGGTAGGTTCTGAACACAGCTTTCAGGCAGCTTTCATCAAACCCTTTGTTATGGGCTACCAGCGGTAACCCTTCGATAAGAGGAGCAATTTCTTTCCAAACCGCCGGAAATACCGGGGCGCGGTCCGTATCTGCCAACGTCAGTCCATGTACCTGGGTATTCCAATATGTATAGTATTCCGGCTCTGGACGAATAAGGCTGTAGTAAGTATCTGTTATTTCTCCATCGCGCACAACCACCACTCCGACGCTGCACACACTGGTGCGCTGTTCGTTGGCTGTCTCAAAGTCTATAGCGGCAAAGTTTTCCATAATTCGGAGTTATTTCAATAAGTACTCATCTTTAATTATCTTATAGTATCTGTCAAAGTATAAACTAATTTAAGTTTCGCATGTTACTGGTAGTATCATGTTACTGGTAGTATCTCTATTCTCCTCCTCCTGGG
>NZ_DBDF01000044.1 GCF_002293435.1 Bacteroides sp. UBA939
AAGCTAATAGAGATACTACTGATTATAAACAACATACAAGACTTGAGTACATTAAGATAACTAATACTTTGAGATATGAAAGAAATAGATTGGGCTAATCTGTCATTCGGATACCTGAAGACAGATTACAATGTGCGGATTAATTTCCGCGAAGGAGCATGGGGCGAACTTGAAATCAGCAGTAGCGAACAGATCAATCTGCACATGGCGGCTACTTGTCTGCACTATGGTCAGGAAGCTTTTGAAGGTCTGAAAGCATTCCGTGGCAAGGATGGCAAAGTCCGCATTTTCCGCCTGGAAGAGAATGCCGCCCGTATGCAGTCCACCTGCCGGGGGATTATGATGGCTGAATTGTCGACAGAACGTTTCAGGGAAGCCGTGCTGAAAGTGGTGAAAATGAACGAACGCTTTATTCCGCCTTATGAGAGCGGCGCTTCACTTTATATCCGTCCGTTACTGATTGGTACGGGGGCGCAGGTAGGTGTCCGTCCGGCTGACGAATATATGTTCCTGATATTTGTTACTCCGGTAGGTCCATACTTCAAGGGTGGCTTCTCGGTAAATCCTTATGTCATTACCCGTAAGTACGACCGTGCTGCTCCGCTCGGAACAGGTATTTATAAGATTGGCGGTAACTATGCAGCCAGTTTGCGTGCCAGCCATGAGGCTCATGCCGCCGGCTATTCCGCCGAGTTCTATCTGGATGCCAGGGAAAAGAAATACATTGATGAATGCGGCGCCGCCAATTTCTTCGGAATTAAGGATAATACATACATCACTCCGCAGTCAACTTCCATTCTGCCCTCTATCACGAACAAGAGCTTGATGCAATTGGCGGAAGATATGGGCATGAAGGTAGAACGTCGTCCCGTGGCGGAAGAAGAACTCTCTACTTTCGAAGAAGCGGGCGCATGTGGCACGGCGGCGGTTATCAGTCCTATCGAACGTATCGACGACCCGGAAAACGGGCATTCCTATATCATTGCCAAGGATGGCAAACCGGGACCTTTATGCACGAAGTTGTACAACAAGCTGCGTGGCATTCAGTATGGTGACGAACCTGATACGCACGGCTGGGTAACTGTTCTGGAATAACGCATGAGTAAAGGTAAGTTAGCGAAGTTTGCCGATATGGCAAGTTATCCGCACGTGTTCGAGTATCCTTACTCGATGGTGGATGATGTGCCTTTTGAGATGAAGGGGCGATGGAATGAATCGTTCTTCGGGAATGACCGTCCCATTGTTTTGGAATTAGGTTGCGGGCGCGGTGAGTACACCGTAGGGCTGGGACGGCTATTCCCCGATAAGAACTTCATCGGAGTCGATATCAAGGGTGCCCGTATGTGGGCGGGCGCTACGGATTCGTTGGCGGCGGGCATGAAGAATGTAGCCTTTCTGCGCACCAATATCGAAATCATCGACCGTTTCTTTGCCGCGAATGAGGTAAGCGAGATATGGCTCACCTTCTCTGATCCGCAGATGAAGAAGGCCACCAAGCGTCTGACTTCCACCTGGTTTATGGAGCGGTATCGCAGGTTCCTGAAACCGGATGGCATCATTCACCTCAAGACGGATAGTAATTTCATGTTCACTTATACCCGCTATATGATTGAGAAAAACCATCTTCCTGCGGATGTGATGACGGAAGACCTGTATCACTCCGGTATGGCGGACGATATTCTCAGCATCAAGACCTATTATGAACAACAGTGGTTGGAGCGCGGGTTGAACATCAAGTATATCAAGTTTCACTTGCCGGCAGAAGGCGAACTTCACGAACCTGATGTGGAAATAGAATTAGACGAATATCGCAGTTACAACCGCAGCAAGCGGAGCGGACTGCAAACTTCAAAATAGCAAACAGCGTGGTTATTGACCTCATTACATTTATAATATGACACTTTATCCTAAGCTTATTTTAGATGCACTGGCAACGGTGCGTTATCCCGGTAGCGGTAAGAATCTTGTAGAGGCTGAGATGGTTGCCGATAATTTGCGTATTGACGGGATGAAAGTTAGTTTCTCGTTGATATTCGAGAAACCGACAGACCCTTTCATGAAATCAGTAGTTAAGGCGGCGGAAGCGGCTATTCATACGTATGTATCCAATGAAGTGGAAGTTACCATTGCTACTGAAAGCAAGCAGGCAGCACGTCCCGAACCGGGTAAACTGCTGCCGCAAGTGAAGAACATTATCGGAATCTCTTCCGGTAAAGGCGGCGTGGGTAAATCAACGGTATCGGCTAATCTTGCGGTGGCTTTGGCTAAGTTGGGTTATAAGGTTGGTTTGCTGGATGCTGATATTTTCGGGCCTTCCATGCCGAAGATGTTTCAGGTGGAAGATGCTCGCCCTTATGCTGAGAATGTAGGCGGTAGAGATTTGATAGTGCCTGTCGAGAAGTATGGCGTCAAATTGCTCTCTATCGGTTTCTTTGTGGATCCTGACCAGGCAACGCTGTGGCGTGGCGGTATGGCAAGCAATGCTTTGAAGCAACTGATAGCGGATGCAAGCTGGGGAGAACTTGATTATTTCCTCATTGACCTTCCTCCGGGAACAAGCGATATCCATCTGACAGTAGTTCAAACACTCGCCATGACCGGCGCTATTGTTGTCAGCACTCCGCAAGCTGTGGCATTGGCAGATGCGCGTAAGGGTATCAATATGTTTATCAACGACAAGGTGAATGTGCCCATTCTTGGTTTAGTAGAGAATATGGCATGGTTTACTCCAGCCGAACTGCCGGAGAATAAATACTATATTTTCGGTAAGGAAGGCACCAAAAGGTTGGCGGAAGAGATGAATGTTCCCTTGCTGGGACAAATACCTATTGTACAAAGCATCTGCGAAAGCGGAGACAACGGTACTCCCGTAGCGCTTGACGAAAATGCCATGACGGGGCGCGCTTTCCTGCAATTAGCAGCAAGCGTAGTTCGCCAGGTGGATAAGCGTAATGTGGAGATGGCGCCGACTGAGGTGGTGAGGATGAATAAATAAAAAGAGGAGAGGACGTGCTATAAAAAAAGAAGCTGTATCAGAAGTTTAAGTTTATTATCTTTCATCCGCAGATTACACAGATTGCGCTGATTTATTTGAAACCTAATCCGTGTTATCTGCGCCATCTGCGGATGCAAAATATCTTTTTGATAGTGTGCCTTACTTTTGGTGCACTATTTTTTTTGTTCTAAACTCTTATGGCATTTTTATTCTGTCATTCAGTTATTCATATAGATTGCTTTATTGCAATTTGAACATAAAGGGAAATGTATATTTCACATTGACAGCCTTTCCTTTGTGCATACCTGGTTGCCACTTGGGCATATTATTCATAACGCGGATAGCTTCTGCATCCAACAAGGGATTTATACCTTGAAGTACTTTGGATTTTGTAACATTTCCATCTTTATCAATAATCATCTGTACCACTACCCGTCCTTGTATTTTTGCTTTCTGTGCTTCTACCGGATATTTGGTGTTTTCGGATATATATTGCAGCAGAGCTGACGTACCACCGGGAAATGAAGGCATTTTATCTACTACCTCAAATACCGTTTCACCGTCAGTTGCAGAACTCCCTTGATCTGCGGTTTCACTTGCTTTCCGGATAGGACTTTGCTTCTCTTCTTTATTCTTTTCGCTTAAACGGAACATTACAGGAACCGTATATTTCACTCGAACCGCTTTACCTTTATGTATACCCGGTTTCCAATTCGGCATTGTGCCTATAACGCGTATGGCTTCGTTATCCAAACTCGGATGGACTCCACGAAGGAGTTTTGTATTAGAAATACTACCATCCACATTTACTACAAATTGTAGCATTACCCGTCCTTGGATACCATTCTTTTTTGCATCTTCCGGATATATAATATTCTTGGATAAGAATTTCATAAATCCACTCATTCCACCTTCCGGATATTCCGGCATTACTTCTGTTACTTCATATATCGGGTCATCAGGATTATTTGTTACCGGATTTTGATTGCCATCCTTATCCGTTTTCCCTTTTTGAGGCACTTGTTTGTTCTTATCCTGTTGTGAGTCTGGCGCTTCTGTTCGTAGCGCTTCGGTTGCAACTTCCATATCATGCGTTTTTACCGCCATATTTTCTTCTACAGCCTCTATGACGTCTTTAGCAACTTCTTTCGTGGTGCGCGCCACGGTTTCGATGTTGCTGATAATCATGAGTAAGGCTGCCAAAGGGAGAAACATCAGATACTTGGTTCTCCCTATTTCACGGGTTCTTTTTTTGTTCATCATTTTGATGCGTTTTTTTAAAGGTAAAACATTAAAACTGTTATAGATAGTTGCTGCAGCCTTATGGTGTGACAGTCCTAACAGATGATACTGATAGGCTTTGGAATCGTGCCCGGTTTCCAGTACACGGCTATCCGCCAGATATTCCAGGTTGGTGCGGATTTCCCGTTTCATGAGCCAGGCAAAGGGGTTGAACCAGCAGAGCGCGCATACAAGCTCACTGACGAGTACATCAATGGAATGCCATTGGCTGGCATGTGCCTGTTCGTGAGTCAGTATTTCGCTGAGTTCTTGTTCTGTGTGCGAAGCCGGATAAATAAATACCCAGTGGAAGAAAGAAAAAGGTCCTTCGGGTTGTTTAAGCAAGTGTACATTGGAGTTTCCCATCCGTATTTTCCGGCAACGGAAAACCAACCGGATAATACCGCTTAATTGTATAAGTAACCGGATAGCTAACAGAGCCACTACTCCCCAATAAATAAAGTCGGCGGATTTGAGCAGGAGCGCTTTCCAGTCGGAAGTTACTTGCTCCGGTGTTAGTGTGATTTCCGGCAACACAATGTTGGCATACAAATCCACCATAGCTACCATCGGCTCTTGTTCCGTAATCCACGACTGGATATTCAGCAATGGATAAGCGGCCGATACGGCAAAGAAACACAGCAATGCCGCCCTGCGCCACGCGAAGAACGTGTCTTTATAGAAAAACAGCCGGTAGAATGCATAAAACAGCACAATGGCTACGTTGATTTTTAGAAAATAGGCCAACATATTTGTTTAGTGATTTATTTTCCTTTTTCAATCATATCAATTATATCTTTCAGGTCATTGGCTGAAATCTTCTGCTCTTTGGCAAAGAATGAAACCATTTCCTTATATGAATTCTCAAAATAGTTACGCACGAAGCCGCTCATGAAGGTGCGTTTGTATTCGCTTTCGCGAATGGCCGGCGAGTATTGGTATGTATTTCCTACCCGGGTGGTAATGAGATACTGCTTCCGTTCCAGATTTTTCACTATGGAAGCTACCGTAGTGTAAGGAGGGGCAGGTTTGGAATATTTGGCTACGATATCCTTAACGAAGCAACTGCCCAGTTCCCAAATATAAATCATTGCTTCTTCTTCTTGCATTGTTAACTTTTCCATGGAATAAAAGTATTAATTTGAATTCAATGCAAATCTACGAATATTTCGTAGTTAAACAATAGACAGTGAGTTAATTATTCTAAATCCCGCTCCAGGAGTCGCAGGGAAGGTGCTTTTTAACGATTGTAGTGAAAAGCTGCGGGCAAGGTAAGCTTATCGGAACCTCAAGGAATAGTCGTTTCTTTCCGCTTCACGTACAGTTTGTGCGAACCTGCTCCGTTGGTGGTGATGTTTGTTTCCGGCATTTCTTTCCAGCGCATCAATTCTTTGGCGGCGGTGTTTCGCAGCAGACCTGTCAGCTGGCAGTAGTCGCTCACTTTCATATAAGGGTGTTCTTCCAGATATTTCTGCGCTAACTTTAATCGTTGTTCCGGTGTGTATTTTTGTGAGGAACGACCGGGTTTGGTTTCCGAACGGTTCAGCCGGCAACGCCTTCCTGTCTCCATAATGAATTGTTTGTCAGCACGGAAGTTGATGTTCTGCACATAGATGCTCATTGCATTTACTCGCCGCCCTCCTTTTTCGGCAGATTCCCGTTCTTTGCCCCGGCGCATGCCCAGCGCGGGTGTGAAGATGCCCAGCCCGTCTACTTTCACCGAGTTGCCTTGCGCCATCTGGTAAGCAATTTCTTGTGTGAGCGAGCGCACCAGTCCTATGATGTCTCCCGGTGTGAACGAACTTGAATAATTGATGTTGTTTGCGATGTATTCCAAGTTTACCTGGTTCCACAGCTTCATGCGTGGATAGAGGATGCGTTCGCCCTCTTCGTTTGGCAGGTTCGATTCCTGCATTTCATATTCAGCCATTGTTCTCTTATGATATTAATATTGTTTTCCTGTGATAATAATGATGTGCGTGATTACAGCAGATGATAGAACAGTTTTTCCCTGACTTTGAGGCATTCTCTCCTTGGGGATGAGGATGGTTGAGGTAGGGGTGAAAGTTTATCTCCAGCCTGGAGATAAACATCTCTAAGTTGGAGATGTGTATCTCTAAGCTGGAGATATACATCTCCAGTGCAAAGATAAACTTTAGAACCTGACTGTGCAAGGCTTGGTCTAAGGTTTATTGTGACTCTGATGCTGCATCAACAGCTTTCAGAAGCTCCTCTTTCATCTTACTTGCACCGGGGAAGCCTACTTGTCTGTACGTCACATTTCCTTCACGGTCTATAACAAGATAGGTGGGAACGCCGGAGATATTGAAGCTCTTGCCCAGATACTTCCATTGATCCTCTGTCAGGCGATAGTGTTCGCCATGAATATCGGGAATCATATTCTCCCAGGTCTTTAGCGGAGAAGTTTCACCGGTGATATACAGATACACGATATCTTTGTCTTTCAATTCCTCTTTCATGGGGGCCATGGCTTTGTTTGCCATACGGCATGGCCCGCACCAGGTCGCCCAAAAGTCAACGAGTAACACCTTGCCGCTGAATTTGCTGATGATGGAAGCAAAAAGGTCTTCATTGCTCACCTCGCCGGCTTCATTGACGGTAAAGCCGGTTTTTTTCTTGTTGGCTTCAATCTTCGCCAGTAGTTCATTGTTGGCAACATTCAACATATCGCCATAGGCGGCAGGCAGAGTACTCAGGGTTGTCTTTTGTTCTTCGGTTAGCGGAGTAAAGTTCTCAATGCCCTGGTAAATAGGAATGGTTCGTGCAATATCGAAAAAGATACCGTTGCCGGTTCCCCATGCTTTGGCAAAATCATCGCTTTTCCTGTAATTAACAGCTATAACGTTTAGATATTGGCTGGAGAAGATTGACTGCGGAGAGTTCAGTAATGCAAAATACTCATTGGGGACATAGTCGGCAGGAACTTGAGTGAAAAGTTTCAGATAATAATCTTGTGCTTCTTC
Organism: Bacteroides sp. UBA939; assembly: GCF_002293435.1. Classification (GTDB taxonomy): domain Bacteria; phylum Bacteroidota; class Bacteroidia; order Bacteroidales; family Bacteroidaceae; genus Bacteroides. Next base: position 7,261 of record NZ_DBDF01000044.1, read on the forward strand.
CCGTTTTATCAGATTGGCTTCGATGGCAGCTATGGTTAGTGAGTTTGCAGCCGAATTTAAGAGGTCGGTTGTCGACAATTTATTATTGATAGTGAGCAATTGGCGAGTTGCCTGGCTACATGGGAATTTGTCTATTTCGGTTTGTACTTCTGCAGAAAGTTTGAGTATCCATTCTTTATATGCATCTATATCCATTCCGGCAATCTCTTTTATATTCTTGTAGACTTTCTGTTGTATATCTATGTCGGGCATACCCCGATTTAACTCTTGTGCTATGGTAGCCAATGGACCATTCATGTAAACGGTTTCTCCGTAAGGCTTCTCCTCTTTATGGAATTTGGATTTGAGACGGGAGGCTTCACGCAGGTTGATATACACTTCTGTTGTTTGCCCCGGTTCCATAAATATCTGGAACATATTGCCGCCTGACATGAATATTGAACATGGGGTGCTGGTTGTCAGCGGCACTTCTTTACTGAAACTTCCATCCGGTTGAATATCTATCAGGATTTCCGATAAATTACCTTTCGCATTTTCCCATGCTAATAAATTGATTTGAGAAGGCATACCTGGACGGAAGTCCAGCAGTTTACCTTTGAGAACGGCTTTACCGTATCTGATTACGGGTTCCGGTAATTCTGTTTTCATGTCTGCTTTATGTACAGTGGCCTCTTTGGGGAGTACCAGCTCCGGCAGCTTTTTGCCTTTCAGTTGTATCCCCCAGATACTGAAACCACCCTCCACATCAGCCCCTTCTGTGAAGTCAATGGAGGTGGCAGAGTCGGGGAGAGGAGGAAATACTAACTGGAATTCGGCTTCACCGGATTCCGGCATCCAGAATTCTTTGTCAGGTGTAATGCCTATGCCCGAACGCAGTTGGTAGATTTCTCCATTATTATCTGTCAGGTAGCTTCCCGTAGCAATCTTTATCCAGTTCTTAGGCCTGTATCTTGCATAAATGTGTAGAATAGTAGCTGTGTCACTGATATTGACTTGGCCGACTTCGATAGAGGTGGTGTTACTTACGATGAACGGAGGCTGTTCAATTACTTTGTTTGTAGCCTGAATGGCGCAGCAAAAGCTCAATAGCAAAGTGCTGAGTAAATAATGGAGTCTTTTCATGATATGTGATTTTTATTCAAAGATATGGATATTTCTTAAACGAAGAAGAATCTTGCTTGTTAATTGATGCAAAACAGGTAGGACTTATTGTATTTTGCTATACCTTTGATTTATCTTAAATACATACTATAACCATGAAACTCAAACTTTTTACCGCAGGATTGTTGCTGGCCATGTCCGCCAATGCTCAAATCCTTTATCACGATGCTTCTGCCTTTCCACTTTTAGGTAAAGCTACAGACGCTACACTTACCCGTTATGAACGCCTTCCGGATTCCCTGGAACACATTTCCCGTAAACCTCTCTGGGATTTGGGACGAAACAGTGCAGGACTTGCTGTGCGCTTCCGCTCCAACTCCACCCGTATTGCGGCAAAGTGGGAAGTCCGGAACAGTATGAATATGAATCACATGACGCCTACGGGTATCAAGGGGCTTGACCTCTATTGTCTGCAAGATGGCAAGTGGGTGTTTGCCGGTAGCGGGCGTCCGCAGGGTAAGGTCAACGAGGCTACTATGGTGAGGAATATGGCGCCTGAGGAACGTGAGTATCTCTTATTCCTTTCTCTGTATGATGGGGTTACTTCATTGTCTATCGGGGTAGACAGTCTTTCGGTGATAGAACAGCCGGCTGTGGATTTGCCGGTGCGCGAGAAGCCGGTGGTGTTCTATGGAACCAGTATTTTGCAGGGCGGTTGCGCTACCCGTCCCGGTATGGCTCATACCAATATACTGGAGCGTTGGCTCAATCGCGAATGCATAAACTTAGGCTTCAGCGGCAATGCTTTGCTCGATTTGGAGATAGCAGAGGTCATAGCTTCTGTTGATGCTTCTATGTTTGTCCTGGATTTTGTGCCCAACGCTACGGTGGAACAGATGAAGGAGCGTGCGGAGAAGTTTTATTCCATTGTCCGTGCCAAGCATCCTGACACGCCCATTCTTTTTGTGGAAGACCCTGTCTTTCCTAATTCCCGCTTTGACAGGAAGCTGGCGCAGGAAGTGGCGAGTAAGAATGAGACGATAGCAGCTATTTTCCGGTCGTTGAAGAAGCGGGGTGAGAAGAATATCTATTTCCTTTCTTCCAAAGATATCCTCGGTCATGATGGCGAAGCAACTGTTGACGGTATCCACTTGACGGATTTGGGGTTTGTGCGCTATGCGGAGATACTGTATCCGTTGATTAAGAAACGTATCCGGTAAATATCGAAGAATGGGTACGCATTCATCCGCTCATTCCGCGTCGTCCGCGTACCCATTCTTATTTATCCCTTCTGCCTAATTTTATACTCCCTGTATTTCTCAATCACATGCCTCCTGCTCTGAATAATCTGCCGGCGATACACCCAGCAAGTGGTCAGGAAGTAGATGCCCGTCTGTATCCATAAGGCTTTGTACTCGAAGGCTACTTCACTGAGCGTAGCCCCCATACTGTTGATACGTACAAAACCATTGATGCCGAACGTGGACGGGAAGATGTACGAGAAGTATCTCCAGAAACCGGGCATGGCAGCGCCGGGCCAGGAAATGCCGGAAAGGAACAGCAACGGTACGGAGGTAAATACAAATATCAGCATACACGTCTCACGATTGCGTATGGCAATGGAAGCTGTCATTGCAAAGAAGATGCAGGCAGCCAGATAGGGAAGCAGGAAAAGAGTCAGTACGCCCGGATGACCTATCTGGATGAGGCTGAACAGGCGAGGTACCACGCAAAGTACATATACCGATACAAGTGCGTACACCATGAAGTAACTCAATCCTTTTCCCAGAACAATACGCAGCGTACCGTTATAATGCCGGTTGATGGGTACCAAGTCCCTGAAACGGTTGTTCTCACGTGCAGTTCCGGCAGAGAGGCCGATGCCGAGTAATAAAGTCTGCTGGATAATCAGAATCAGTACGGCAGGTATCAGGAAGGCGGCAAAACCGTTTGTAGGGTTGAAGAGGGTGACATCTTCGTACTTTATCGGGTAGGCGGTAACTGCATCCTGACGTTCGGTACTGTTGCCTGCACGCTGTATTTTGATATCGGCGTTCATCTCCAGGGAAACAATGGTATTGGTATTCAGCAGAGATTTGTAATAGAGCAATCCGCTCATATCGCAGAACAGGCTGACTTGCGTCTGTTTGCCCCGGGCAATATCATCGCTGAACCCGGCAGGTATGTAAATGATGCCATAAGCCAGGCGGTCTTTCAGCATCAGTTTGGCTTCTTCCATATCGGCGCAATAAGCTACGATTTTCACTTCCGGACTGGCATCTACCTTGCGCAAGTATTCGCGGCTCAGCGTGCTGTGGGAGTTATCGACAACTACGGCGGGCACTTCGCGTATCGTTTCATTGGTATAGATGAAAGCATAAATCAGTGGATATACCAGCGGAACGAGCACAAAGAAGATGAGCACGCCCTGGTCGCGGAATATCGTGCGGAATTCCCGTATCCAGATATAGAATAAGTCGTGGATACCTTGTACTACTTTCTGTTTGAATGTGAGGTGTTTCATCAGGGCACGTATTTATAAAGAATCAACGCTCCCTTAAGCCGGTGGACGACGAAGAAGGGAAGCATCATAAATATGAGTAACGCCACGTAGTTGGTCCATGAGTAAATCATCGGATAACCGTTTAACGCCTGGTCTACGTATATCAGGAAATAGTGGCGCAACGGAAACAGATTGGCCAACCCTTGCAGCACGGGATGCATCGCCATGGCAGGGAATGACAGTCCGCATAAGGAGAACGAAAGTACTCCCCAGAGGGATGCGAAGCTTAATCCCAGTCGCAGAGTAGGCAGAATGCCTATCATAAGTACTCCCATCGTCTGCGAGGCGAGTACTAGGCAAAGGGTGGCGAGGAGCATCGGCATGATGCCACTGTTGCAGGGGAAATGCAGGAAGCCGTACAGATATACATTATATAATATACCCATCAGGAAGAAGACGACCGTATGCGGCAGCAGTTTGCCGGCAAGGGCGATGTAGATGGAATTGTTGCCCATGCGCAGCCACTCGCGGGCGGTGCGGTCTTTTATTTCCACGCCGATGGAGTAGACTGTTATCATGAAGATTAGCAGCATCAGTACGCCGGGTGCAAAGGTGTTGCACAGATATACGGAGTAGTTCAGCCAGGGATTGTTGAGCGGGTGCGTGTCGATGACGATGGGTTGGAGGAATGCCATAGCCTGGTCTTCGGTGGCGCCTTTGGCGTAGAGGCTGGTGCGTGCGGCGGCTCCGGATGCCAGTTCGCTCATCATCTTCATGTCTTTGTAGAGCAGGGAGCCGGCAATGAGCAGGGTGTTGTTGGTGTAAAAAGAGACAGTGGGCTGCTGTTGGGACTGCGCTTTGGCGGTGGTGCCTTGCGGGATGTAGTAGAAACCGTAAATCTCTCCCTTTTGCATGGCGGTGCGGGCTTCGTTAACGGTAGGGTAATGGGCTACTACGGCGGTTTGTTCGAATGCATCGAGGTTGCGTGCCAGTTGCCGCGAAGTAGAAGTCATGTCCTGGTCGACTACGCCTACGGGCATGTCGACGGGTAGCCCTGAGTCCATCAACGTAGTAAAGAATATGTAGCAGAACAGTGGCGCTATCACCATGCAGAACAGGTACAGCGGGCGGGAAACGAGTCGCCGGCTTTCCCGTTTCATGATGTTCCACAGGGCTATGTATTTCTTATCTCGTGCCATTTTTATTAATTGTTAATCATCTATGTTTCGCAGGTTATTTCTATCTCAATTCTCCTCCTCCTGGGCTACTC
>NZ_DBDF01000134.1 GCF_002293435.1 Bacteroides sp. UBA939
ACCATTCTCCATTGAGTGAACAAGTCATGAACCGGTTCATTCTCAAAGTCGTGCATCGGGCTCTTGCAGAAGAATGACAACCAAGTCTGGATGCCACACATACCGGCACGCATAGCAAGGTCACTGAAGATAACCAAGTCGAGTGCGATGGGAGCTGCAAGAATAGAATCGCGGCATAAGAAGTTAACTTTGATCTCCATCGGATAACCCATCCATCCGAAGATATCAATGTTATCCCATGCTTCTTTGTTATCCTTACGGGGAGGATAGTAATTGATGCGTACTTTGTGATAAACATCACCGTAGAGGTCAGGATACTTCTCCGGCTCAAAGATGTTATCAATAACGGATAGTTTGCTGACTTCCTTAGTCTTGAAGTTTTCAGGTTGATCAAGTACTTCGCCGTCACGATTGCCCAATATATTCGTAGAGAACCAACCGCTCACACCCAGCATACGGGCTTTAAACATCGGAGCAAGAACAGTTTTCATCAGGGTTTGTCCGCTCTTGAAGTCTTTGCCTGAAATAGGTACATTCATCTTCTTGGAGAATTCCCACATTGCCGGAATATCTACACACAAGTTCGGAGCGCCCATGATGAACGGAGCACCTTCCGCAATTGCAGCGTAAGCATAGCACATACTTGGAGAAATTACTTCCGTATTATTCTCTTTCATGGCTTTTTCCAACGCGGCGAGAGAGTCATGCTCTTCCGACTCCGGAATATAAATTTCAGTGCTCGCAGCCCACAGTACAACAATGCGTTCGCAGTTGTTGGCAGCTTTGAAGTTGCGGATATCCTCGCGCAGTTGTTCCACCATGTCCCAACGTGTGGCAGCATCCTTGATATACGTGCCATTCAGACGTTTTGCGAAATTATGGTCAAAAGCGGCAGGCATCGGTTTGATAGACTGCAACTCTTCCTTAACCAAGTTCAAATCTTTTTCTTTCAAAACTTCGGCATACATAGCGGCTTCGTACACGTTGTCGGGGAAAATATCCCATCCGCCAAAGACGATATCATTTAAATCCGCCAAGGGAACAATATCCTTTATAAGTTTCTCTTCGTTGTTCTGCATGCGAATCGTAGCCATCTGTGTAATAGCCCCTATTGGTTTTGTCAGTCCTTTACGAGCAGCTAATGTACCCGTTATCATAGTGGTTGAGACTGCACCACCTACTCCGACTACCAATACGCCTAAACGACCGGTTGCCGGCTTAATGTTTCCTTTCATTGCTCTTCTATTCTTTTTATAGTTTAAAAAATTGCTCAAATTTAGACTATTTTGCTCAATTACGGCTCGTTATTTTATCTGATTTAGTACTAAATTAATAAGTTTTAAGTAAAAGTGCCGTATATAGACCAATCTTAAACCCGAATCTATAGATACCGGATAGATTTTTGCTAATTACCGTACATGACCCAAATGAAGAATTTGACAAATATTTTCCACATTCAGAAAAACATGCCCCTCGTTCCGGACAAATCGGTTCGCAATTAAGGGAAAATAATACGGAAGCGCGTCAAACCATCATCATACGTTCGCAAAGAGAATGTACAATTGTGGCGTGTCAACACTTCGCGGATAAACACCAGACCGATTCCCTGCCCGTCAGGTTTGGTGGAGAAGAAAGGAGTGAAAAGTTTGGCTTCAGTATCCTTTGCGATACCGGGACCATTGTCTACCACCTCAATAATGGCGGGAGCAATGGTACGGATTACAATTTCGCCCTGCCGGATAACTCCTGCAGAAGCATGTTCTATGCTTTCGGCAGCATTCTTGATGATATTCACCAACGCCTGTTCAAAGAGTGAAATATCCAGGCGTACGGATTCTACGCCGGAATCACACTCCAGCCGCAATACAATATTCCGGTCATTGCACATTCCTTCCATAAATCGTTTACACATAGAGGCCAGTTCATTCAACCTGACCGGGCTTAACGATGGCTCGGGTATCTTCACCACATCAGCAAAACGGGTAATGAAGCGACTCATGGAAAAGCAGCGATCGGTACAAACGCGCATCACATCGCAAATGTCCTCCATACCCTCCTCCGACGAGAGTGCCTGTTCCACTGTATCAAGCGTAGAAGTGATACCTGCCGTAGTATTATTGACCTCATGGGCAATCATACGGATAACTTTTTCATACGCACGTTTCTCGGCGCGCATCACCTCTTCCGTCATACGTTCTATCAAGTAGAAAGAATGATGGAAGCCTCTGTCTATGAAAGACGAATGGGTACATTTGTAAATATTTGCATCATTCAACCGCACTACAGCCGTCGCGCCTTTAGGAATAACGGCAAGTTCTTCCGTCAAAGGCGTATCAATATTTTCCATCTTCTTACCCAAAGCATTTTCCAGGCTTATCCCCATCATCTTCAAAGCCATAGGATTCAGTTGCGACAGTTCGCCGTTCAATGTAGTAATGATAACCCCCATCGGCGAAGCCTGAACCAGCAAATCCAGAAAGTGGTTTTGCTCACGCAAGCGCAGGCGCTCGTTCTTCAACTGTTCCATCATACGGTTAAAGACATTCACGATACGGTCCGCCTCGTATTGCCCCACCTTACTGAGCCGACTGCTGAAATCCTGTTCGCGCAACAGCTCCATACCACTGCCGATGGTATTCATCGGTTTCACAATCCTCCGGTAGAATACAGGCAAGAATATCAGAATGAAAGCGATAAATCCTTCGGCAATATAGAGATGCAGCGAACGCATTCCTCCTGCCAGGTAGAGAAGCACCCCGCCCAGCCCCAGAAGAAAGAGGACTAATACAAAGAAAAAGAACTTAATTCTCACTTTTCATTCACCGTTATATTAAACTTTTCGAGTCTCCGGTAGAGCGCCGCACGACTGATACCAAGCGCCACTGCCACTTGGCTGAGATTCCCTTTATGACGGTCGAGCGCCTGCAGGATAGTCTGCCGCTCGATTTCATCCAGCGTCATACCCGCCAGCGAAGAGGATTCGGAAGCCTTTACCGATTCGTCATGGCGCAGATACTGCACATCGAAATCCGAAGCGTCCAGCGTTGTCTTTCCACAGACAAGAATCGTGCGTTCCACAAGGTTCTTCAACTCACGTATATTACCCGGATAAGGCAAGCGGGACAGAAAATTCAAAGCATCGGCGGAGAATTCCACACGAGGCAGTCCGTTAGCTTCGGCTTGGCGGTCGGCGAAATGACGTGCCAGCAGAGGGATATCTTCGCGACGCTCGCGCAAAGCGGGCAGCTTGACGGTTATCAGATTGATACGATAGAACAAATCTTCGCGGAAAGTCCGCTCCGATACCATCTTCCTCAGGTCTGCGTTGGTGGCGGATACTACACGGATATCTGTTTTGCGGGGACGACTGTCGCCCAACACTTCAAAGGTTTGGTCCTGCAATACACGCAGCAGTTTTACTTGACAGGACAGATCCAAATCGCCGATTTCATCCAGAAAGATTGTACCTTTGTTTGCCAGTTCAAACCGTCCGACACGGTCGGTGGTAGCATCCGTAAACGCTCCTTTCTTATGGCCGAACATTTCACTCTCAAACAAGCTCTGCGAAATACCGCCCAAGTTAACCTTCACAAAAGGCTGTTTCACCCGCTGGCTGTTCAGGTGAATCGCTTCGGCAATCAATTCTTTACCCGTTCCGCTTTCTCCGGTAATCAGTACCGAGGCGTTGGTATGGGCTATACGCGCCACCGTGTTCAATACTTCCATCAATCCTTTCGACTTCCCCACGATATGCCCGCGGTTCAACGTGTCGGTCTGTTCCGGGAGGATGTCTTTCGGGGTGGTAGTCAGTTCAAGGGCTGTTTCTATGCGTTGCAACAAGGCAGCGTTATTCCACGGTTTCGTGATGAAATCAAATGCGCCCGCCTGCATGCCCTGGACGGCAAGCTGAATGCTTCCCCATGCTGTCATTAAAATCACCGGCACGTCGGGACGGAACACTTTCACTTGTTTCAATAAGGTCAGCCCTTCTTCGCCCGTAGTGGAAAGGGTGAAGTTCATGTCCATCAAAACCAAGTCGGGCGACTCGGAACGAACCACATCCATTGCTTCGCGTGGCCCGGGAACGGCTTGTGCCACATATCCGGCACGCTTGAGCATGAAGCTGAGGGAAGAACGCACAGCGCTATCATCATCAATTATCAGTATCATAAGGCTTCGTTGTTGTTACGATTCACAAAAGTAGTTATTTCACTACACATAACAGAAGTTTACACTGATTTTATTATATGCTTATCCGAATTAATTGCGCTGGATGATAAGTGTATCGTCATAAATAGCTTGTAATATAAATGAGGATTTAGCGAAGCGGAGCGGAGCA